>DGTB01000223.1 GCA_002394185.1 Bacteroidales bacterium UBA4347
TTGTATTTTAATGTTAAACTTAAATTGATTTCCCTTTGTTTTCACAATGCAAAAGTACTGCCACATGATTACTTAAAATACGACTATTCGATGCAAAAATGTCCATTTTCTATTTTATACAGTTAATCAAAATTAATGTGCATATTTTTCACACGAATTGCCATGAATTAACCATTAATAAAGGTCTATTAGACCGCAATTATATGTAAATCGAAATTGAGCAATTGCTTATGAAAGCATAAAGTGAAGTCGGTTGCGGATGTTGGCCTCGGAGGTGCCTGAGTCGAAGTCAAGGAAAAGGAGTGAGAGGTTTGGGTAGCGTTCTTTGAGGCACTTCTCGATGCCTTTGGAAATGATGTGGTTGGCGATGCATCCGAAGGGTTGAACGCTGACCACCTTGTCAACGCTATTCTCGGCCAGATGGCATATTTCGCCAGGCAGGTACCATCCCTCGCCAAAGTTGGCCGCAGGGTTGACGACCTGCGTCGACAGGCGGTAAATATCGTGGACATCTTCGAACGAACGGTAAAAAGGAAAGGTAGCACCGACACGGTCGAACTTGCGAACCATGTTTTGGATAATGCTTTCGGCACCGCCAAGCAGGCCCGTGGGTACCGCCGGACGGCGTATGTTCAGGCGTTTGTCGGCGTGGACGGTGGCGAAATATTTTAGGAAGAAAGGCGTCAGCGCAGGTGGCACCACCTCGACTCCGTGCTCCATCAGCCAGTCGGCGACGTGCTTGTTGGAGAATGAATTGTATTTGACGTAAATCTCGCCCACGAGTCCCACACGCTGCACCTGCTTGTTGCAATCGATGGCATGAGTGAAAGCCTCGACGGCTTCGGCCAGCAGGCGCAGCAGTCCTCGGCAGTCCTGTGCTGCCACGAGGGGCAGGGCGGCAGCGGTGTAGTGGTCAAAGAGGCGGCGCGCCTCGCCGGTCTTCACCTCGCGTGCAGCGGCGGGATAGTAGAGCTTCTGCAAGGTGTCGGCATAGAGCATGGCATAGAGCGCGATGCGCCATATCTTGAGCCAAGGGATTGAGAACCCGGGCTGGTCGTTATGAAGGTTACCCATAGCCACCGAGATGACCGGCACGTCGGCAAAGCCGTTGCGCACCATAGCGTTCTTGATGAGCGAGTAGTAGTTGCTGGCTCGGCACTGTCCACCCGTTTGGGTGATGGCTACAGCGGTGTTCTTCAAGTCGTAGCGGTCCGACTTCAGGGCGCGGATGATGCTGCCTACCACGATGGTGGCAGGATAGCAGATGTCGTTATTGGCCTCGCGCAGCCCTTGCTCGGCATCGTCGATATTGCCCATCGGCAGGCACTCCACGCAGTAGCCAATCAGGCCGAACAGCGTAGGCAGGTACTCCGAATAGCCCTCGGCGAAATAGGGTGCGATGATGGTGCGGCGGCGGTCTTCGGGCATGAAGGGTGCGGTGGTGAATGTTGACGAGGAGGCACTCTGCTCAGGATGCTGAATGCGTGCTTCTGTGTTTTGGGTGCCGTTCTCCGCTTTGCCCGCAACGCTGGCGGCGCTCTCCACCAGCGAGCGGATGCGCAGTTTGAGGGATCCGATGTTGTTCACATCGTCGATCTTGAGCACCGTCAGGTTGCGGTGGCAGCGGTCGAGGATGGAACGCACCTCGTCGAGGATGAACGCGTCGGGACCACAACCGAAGGAGGTTAGCTCCACCATGTGCAGGTTGGCATAAGGGTGGCGGCCGGCGAACCAGGCGGCTTTGAAGATGCGATTGGGATAGGCCCACTGGCTGAGGGCGTTGATGTTGCTATAGACGTCGCTGCCAGCATGTGAGGCCACATTCTCGGTGATGACATCGATACCCATATCGGCAATGGCTTGCGACACTTTGTGCTCGATGAGAGGGTCGATGTGGTAGGGCCGTGCGGCCAGCAGGATGACCGTGCGGCCGTCGACGATGGCCTGCTGCAGCACCTGCTGCGAGCGACGCTCCAATTCTGCCAAGTAGTGCTCCTGTGCATCTACGGCTTTGCGCAACGCCTCTTTGGACTTGCGCGTCGCCACATCAAGCGTGGCAAGGTATTCGGCTATAGACTGCTCGAGCAGTTTGCTGTCTTTGAAGTTGATTACCGGTGAGTCAAGTGGAATGCCATAATTCTCCTCGGGGTCGAGAGCCGACCGCAGCACATCGGAGTACCCGCTGACGATAGGGCAGTTGTAGGAATTGCCACTGCTGCTGTCCTCTTTGCGCTCAAACACAACCCAGGGGTACAGGATGCGGTCCACATGGCGGTCGATGAGGTCGAGTATGTGGCCGTGCATCAGCTTGGCGGGGAAACAGATATTGTCGGCCATCACGCTACGAATGCCTTGCTCGTAAAGTCGGTTGGAGGAGCTCTTGGATAGCACCACCTCGAAGCCACACGCTGTCAGCAACGTGCACCAGAAAGGGAAATCCTCGTAGATGCCCAGCCCGCGAGGCAGACCGATGCGGATGCCGCTAGGCATGGCAGGCTTGGTGGAACGGTTCCATAGCAGGCGGTTTTTCTCGACAAACATATTGACGCCTTTAGTGCCGGCTTCGGCGTCCGAGCCGTATATGCGCTCGCATTGGTTGCCGGAGTGGAAAGTGCGGCCGCCGTCGAAGCGGAAGGTCTTGACGGTGCAATGATTCTCGCAGCCGGGACACACCTCGATGCCCGACTCGTAGTGGTTGTTCTTAATTATATTGTCAAGTGATGTGTTCATTGTTCTTTACTTTTGGAGAGTGCATAAAGTGCCGAGCCGTAAGCACCAGCCAGTTCGGGAATATCGGAGAAGCGCACCTCGCAGCCCGTCATCTTCTCGATGGCGCGAGCCACGGAATGGTTTTTGAATGTGCCGCCCTGGACGACGATATGGTTGCCCAGCTCGTCGGTGCTGTGCATTTTCAGCACCTTGAAAAGGCAGTTTTTCACCACCGAATAGGAGAATCCTGCAGCGATGTCGTCGACGCGTGCTCCCTCGTTCATGGCTTGTTTCACCTTCGAGTTCATAAACACTGTGCAACGTGTGCCGAGGTCGTAGGGATGTGGCGCAAAACAAGCCATACGGGCAAAGTCGGCGACATTGTATCCCAACTGTCCGGCAAAGGTCATAATAAAGCTGCCGCAACCTGACGAGCAGGCTTCGTTGATTTCGATGCGGCGTATGCTGCCGTGTTCCACATAGATGGCTTTCATATCCTGGCCACCAATGTCGAGCACAAAACTCACCTCGGGATCGATGGCTTTTGCCGCCGTGAAGTGCGCCACCGTCTCGACAATGCCGTGGTCAAGTGCGAAGGCTGATTTGAACAGCCCCTCGCCATAGCCTGTGACTGCCGAGGCAACGATGTTTACTCCTTGTGGGTTGGCGGCTGCGGCGTGCATCCGCTCCATGGCGCGCTTAAAGGCATGGTAACTGTCACCTTCGTTGAAAGAGTAGTCTTTGAAGGCTATACGGCCTTCGGCGTCGATCAACACCAGCTTGGTGGTGGTGCTGCCCGAGTCGACCCCCAGCCAATAGTCGCCAGCCTCGAAACAATCGCGTAGCGGAGCCTCGTAGCCGTGCTTGCTTTCCAGCCAGGTGTCGTACTCCCCGTGGCTGGCAAACAGAGAATCCAAAGTCGAACTATTAGTTGTGACTATGGGTTGCGTCCGCGCAAAACGGTCTGCCAGTTCGTCTATGCCAAGGGCTTTTCCGTCGGCTGCCACTGCACATCCCATAGCAGGCACATAGTGCGGATGTTCTGGCACAAAACAGTCATTGTCGGTCATTCCCAACGCCACCTGCATAGCCTTGCGCATCTGGGGCATAAAGGCAAAGGGGCCGCCACAGAACAGCACGCGAGGGTTCACATCGACACCGCGTGCCAACGTGGTCATCACCTGTAGCACCACGGCCCGGAACATCGAGGCGGCAATGTCGGCCTTGCCCACACCTCGCGCCAGCAAGTTTTGTATGTCGGTTTTCGAAAAAACTCCGCATCGCGAAGCAATGGGGTACACCGTTTGCGATTGTGCAGCCAATGCATCGAGTTCGTCTGTCTCGATGCCCAGCAGCGTAGCGGTCTGGTCGATGAACGAACCCGTGCCGCCGGCACAGCTGCCGTTCATCCTCATATCGGGCATGCGTCCCTCGTCGAAGAAAATCATCTTGGCGTCCTCTCCGCCGAGATCGATGAGCGTGTGGATGTCGGGATGGAAACGCTTTACGTACTCTCCGGCGGCAATGACCTCTTGCTCGAATGCGATACCCATACGCTCGGCATAGCCCATACCCACGCTGCCGGTCATCCGCACTGCCATCTGACAGTTGCCGACCTTTTTCTTCATTCTTTCCAAGGCCGAAATGGCCGTTTGTTCGGGACTGGCATTGTGGCGCCTGTAATCGCAATGGCTAAGCCTGTTGTTTTTGTCCAATAAGCATATTTTCAGAGTTGTAGAGCCTATGTCGATTCCTAATTTATATGTGTTGACTTCCATTTTTTTGCACTATTTTTCAAAATGCAAAAGTACTATCGTTATTCAAAATAAAATATCACTATCCGATGCAAAAATGTCCATATTCTATTAGTGCAATACAATAAAAGGAAAATGAATACGTTATAACTATAAATTTTCGCAATGAAGATACGCGAGCTTGACAGTAAAAACATCCTCAACCATCTGGTGCGGCACGGCTTTCGCCATTCGGGCGACAATGGCATATTGTATAATGTTTCGCTTGCCGAAGGGGGCGAGTTCTTCCAGCGGGGTGTGCCCTATCGCCTTGCTGAAGGACGTATTATGGTTCTGCATCAAGGCTCTGTAGAGGTAGAAATCGATATGCGGACATACACACTTGGTGCCGGCGACCTGGCAATGCTGCTGCCCGATGCGCTGGTGCTGGTCAACTACATCAGCACCGATGCTCGTGCCAGCGCTTTCCTGTTCCGCCAGATGCCTCAGGTGAAAGGAGAAATGGAGAGTTTTGTGGTGAGGGGCGACAGTGTGGCTTTCGCACGCGCCAACCAGTACCTGACGATGATTTTCGACCAGTTCGACCGCAATCCCGTCGTCACCGACATAATAGTCCATTTCTACGATGCGCTGATACTCGACATGTTCAGCTTGCGGCAGGAGGAACAGTTGACGAGCGGAGGTGCGTTCATGCATCGTTTTTTGCATTTGCTCAGTCAGGAGGGACGTGTCAAACACCCCATCGATTTCTATGCTGATCGGTTGTGTGTGTCGACCAACTATATGAGTGCACTTGTCAAGCGTGAGAGTGGTTTGACAGTCCTCCAGTGGATTGACCGGGCGTTGGTGCGCGAGGCGAAGGTGTTGCTGCACCACACCCAGATGCCCGTTGCCGAGGTGGCCGAGACGCTGGGTTTTGCCACGCCTTCGTTCTTCATCCGCTTCTTCCGCCAGCAGACGGGACAGACACCGTTGCAGTACCGCAAGCAGGGGTGAAGATTATATGTCGCTTTTGGCGGCCAGCCAGCAGCCCGCGGCCATCACGGCGGTGGCGACGAGGAAGAGGGGCGTCAGCGGCTCGCCGAGCAGCAGGAACGACAGGGCGGCGCCGATGGTGCGCTGGGTATGGGTATAGCAATAAAAACAAGGAGGAAAGTCTCCCGACGATTACTTGTTCAATCCGTAGGGGGGGAGGTAAATCAGCGAGTTATGAGTATGTATATTCATGCCACACTCTATCACTTGTCCTTGTAATGTTGTCCGACCTGAACCACCGTAACTGTGATGATTTCATCCTTCACACGGTAGATTAGGCGGTCTTTCTGGTTGATACGACGAGACCAGTATCCGGCATAGTCGCCCACCAGCGGTTCGGGTTTGCCAGTGCCCTCGTATGGATGAACGCGCAGTTCTTCAAATAGGCGGTACACTTTTTTGATGCTTGCCTTGTCGCCACTGCGACCAAGCGCACGAAGCTCTTCCTCGGCCTTCGGGGTCAGTTCTATGCGGTACATCACAGGCTGAGCATCTGTTTCACGTCGTCAAGGCTCACCTCGCGGGCAAGTCCTTGTTTCTCCTGTTCCACGCTTTTGCGGAAAGAGCGAAGGGCCTCCTTGTCGGAATAAAAGCCGTCGTCGTCAGTCGCGGGCTCAATAACTTTCGCCCCGGCAGCCAGCATCGCCTCTATGAGGTGCTTCATCACGCTGCTCCGCCCGTCATAGGATATTGTCACTGTTGCCATAATATTACTGTGTTATGTTTTCTGTTATTGTAACGTACACATTCTTTTTTTATTGTGCAGAGAAATAAGTTGTATCTGAATCAAAACAATTACAAACAATTGTATCTTCATCCGAAAAAACATTTACACCCATAATAACACATCCATCCCGCTTTTATTGCTTGAAGACTACATTTCTTTGGCTAGGTAGTGTGAGCAGCCTCATGCTGTCCTCGCTTTGCGAAACTCCGCCTTCGCCCCTAACATTTTTAGCTGTGCTTTCCTTTGTTCCCACCACTGGCGCTACTTGGGCAAAGCCTCAAATACCGCCAGGGAAGGGAATAGAGATGATTTGTGCAACCGACCTCCGGATCAGCTGTCGCTTTTGGCGGCCAGCCTGCAGCCAGTGGCCATCACGGCGGTGGCGACGAGGAAGAGGGGTGTCAGCGGTTCGCCGAGCAACAGGAACGACAAGGCGGCACCGATGAAGGGGGCCAGGGCGTAGTAGGTGCTGGTGCGGGCAGCGCCATTGAATGCCTTTCGTGTGGCTGGGGCTGGTGCCGGTTTGGCACTTGAACCAGGTACCGAAGGCCGACTGGTTTGGTAATCAGAGGGTGGTGGTGTTTCTACCCCCTGAAACTGGAAGGGGTGGTGCCGAGGTTCTTGCGAACGTAGCGGACGAAGTAGTTGGCGTCGGCGAAGCCGTAGAGGTCGGCGAGCTGCTCGACGGTGAGGTCGGTGGTGCGCAGCTGGCGGGCAATGTCGAGCGAGGTGTAGCGCGTGATCCAGTAGATGGCCGACTGGCCGCTGACGCGCTTGCAGACCTCGCTGAGGTATTTGGCGCTGACGCAGAGGGCGTTGGCATAGTAGCCCACCTCGCGCCTTTGGCGGAAGTCGCCGCGCTCGAGCATGGCCAAAAATTGCTGCATTAGCTTGGAATTCTGGCTGCTGACCTGTGGTTCCAGGAGGTCGCCGCCCAAGCTGCGGGTCAGCTCGACGTGGAAGTCGAAGAAGTCGATGATCATGCATTGCACGGCGTTGATCATCGCGTCGCGGTGGAAGTTGTGGGTGTCGATGGCCAGGCGGCGGCGCAGGTAGTCGAAGTTGAGGGCGCAGACCTGCCGCTGCTTGTCGCCGAGGTGCATCACGGGGTTCTCGAAGAGAGCCAGGTGTCCGCGGGTGCCGTAGTTGGTCGGCGGCGTGGCGACCTGCACAAAATCGCCCCTCACATAGATGACCTCCACGGCGAAGTCGGCGCTGGCGCTCTCCACGCTGAACGCCACCTCCTGCTGCGGCACAATCATGCAGTCGCCCCCGGCCAGGGTGAAGGCCTTCTCGTCCATGCGGAACCGGCAGCTGCCGCCGCTGCAGAGGGCGTGGGTGACGTAGCCGCCGTGCTGCATCTTCGCTACGTCGGCCTGGTTGTCAGATATGATGATTTCGCCGTCCATAATTCGGCTGCAAAATTACGCATTTTTTCCGAAACAACGACTGAAGTCAGAAATTACATTTTGTCAATCCAATAATTCTTCGTAATTTTGCAAATCGAGATACAAAACAACTTGTGCCTTATGAACACAACGGAAAACATAGCATACAGTGCGCTTCGTCCAGCTGCATGATGGGGTTGTGGTAAAGC
>DGTB01000138.1 GCA_002394185.1 Bacteroidales bacterium UBA4347
CAACTGCGGCCTCAAGGCCTACCGCCGCGATGTGGTGAAGAGCATCGAGGTCTACGGCGAGATGCACCGCTATATTCCCGTCATTGCCAAGTGGGCCGGCTTCGGCAAGATAGGGGAGAAAGTGGTTCAGCACCGCAAGCGTGAGTTCGGTGTCACCAAGTTTGGCATGAACCGTTTCATCAACGGCTACCTTGACCTGATGAGCATCATGTTTATGAGCAAGTTTGGCAAGCAGCCTATGCACTTCTTCGGCGCCGTGGGCAGCGTGTCGTTCCTCTTCGGCTTCGTGGCCCTCATTGTGGTGCTCTGTTTGCGCCTGGCCAGCCGCATATCGCTCACCAACAGCGTATGGTTCTACCTTGCCATTCTCTTCGTACTGATGGGTACGATGCTCTTCCTTGCCGGCTTCATTGGCGAGCTTGTCTGCCGCAACAGCACTACACGTAACCAATACCTAATCGAAAAAGAATTATGAGTCTACAATGTGGTATAGTGGGACTCCCCAATGTGGGCAAGTCCACCCTTTTCAACTGCCTTAGCAATGCCAAAGCCCAGGCGGCCAACTTCCCGTTCTGTACTATTGAACCCAATGTCGGCGTTATCACCGTCCCCGACGAGCGTCTGGCCAAGCTGGTGGAGATTGAACGTCCCGCCAGTGTTGTCCCGGCCACCGTCGAAATTGTCGATATCGCGGGACTGGTGAAAGGTGCCTCCAAGGGTGAAGGCCTTGGAAACAAATTCCTGGCCGATATCCGCAACTGCGACGCCATCATCCATGTCCTCCGTTGTTTCGACGACGACAACATTACCCATGTCGACGGCTCCGTCGACCCTGTGCGCGACAAACTCACCATCGACCTCGAACTCCAATTCAAGGACCTCGAAACCATCGAGAACCGCTACGAGAAAGAGGTCAAAAAGAGCAAGGCCGGTGGCGATGCTCATGCCAAACGCCTGGTCGAGGTGATGGACCTCTACAAAGCTGCCCTATTGAATGGCAAAAGTGCCCGCACTGTCGAATTGGACGAGAATCAGGCCGAGGTGGCTCGCGACCTTATGTTGCTTACCTCCAAACCTGTGCTGTATGTCTGCAATGTGGACGAGGGCTCCGTGGTGAACGGCAACGCCTACGTCGATGCCGTCCGCGAGGCTGTGAAGGACGAGCAGGCCGAGGTCCTTGTCATTGGTGCCGGCATTGAGGCCGACATTGCCGAACTTGAGACTTACGAGGAAAAGCAGATGTTCCTTGAAGACCTTGGACTCAAGGAGAGCGGTGTCAACCGTCTTATCAAAGCCGCCTATCACCTTCTCAACCTCCAGACTTTCCTCACGGCCGGGCCCAAGGAGTGCCGTGCATGGACTTTCCGCAAGGGTATGAAAGCACCTCAGACAGCGGGTATTATCCATTCCGATTTCGAGCGCGGCTTTATTCGTGCCGAGGTCATCAAGTACGACGACTATGTCGCCCTTGGCTCCGAGGCCAAATGCCGCGAGGCGGGTAAGATATCCGTCGAAGGCAAAGACTATGTTGTCCAGGACGGCGACATCATGCACTTCCGTTTCAACGTATAAGGTTTTGACGAATGAAGAATAGGATGAATAATAGGAATCGTCTGCAGCTGGCGTCACGCGTCAGCCGATTCTTCATTCTTCTTTTTTCATTCTTCATTCTTCTGGTCTCTTGCTCCACCGAGAAAGCCAAGTGGACCAACATCCAGTACCACAACCTCACCTGCCACTATAATGTCTGGTGGAATGGCAATGAAAGTCTCAAGGCTGGCAAGCTCAAGCTTCGCCAATCTGCCGTCGATGACTACACCCAGCTCATTCCGCCTGAAAATATTGGTAACGACGAGGTGGCACGTTCCATTTTCCCTGAGATGGACCGTGCCATTGAAAAGGGTGTCAAGGGCATACAGAAGCATAGCATCTTTGTCAAAGGAGTCGAGCATGTGCCCTATATCAAAGAGTGCTACTTGATGACTGCCTACGCTACCTTCTACAAGCACGACTATGTTTCTACCGCCAATACTTGTGACATACTCATCCAGCAGTTCACCGGTACCCATGCCGGCGATGAGGGTGCCGTCCTTTTGGCGCGTTGTATGACCATGGAGAAACGCTACGAGGAAGCCGAGTCTGCCCTCGACCAGTTGGTGCAGCGTCTGGCCAAAGGCAACTTCTCCCGCAACCAGCGCGACAAGCTCTATGTGGCCATGGTCGAAGCCACCGTACCCCAAGGGAAATACAAGAAGGCGGTTGAGTATATCCATGAGGCCATTGATGCCTCCTCCGACCGCTATACCAAGGCCCGGCTCTCATTCCTCATGGCCCAGATCTACCGTCAGCTTGACAAGCGCTCTGTTGCCTCCAAGTACTATGACCAAGTGCTTTCCTATCGTCCCCCTTATGTCCTCGAGTTCAACGCCAAACTCGGCATGGCCTCTTGCGCCGACCTCGAGCACACCGACATTGCCAGGCTTGAACGAGATCTCGACGATATGATCAAGGACAAGAAAAACGAGGAATACCGCGATCAGATCTACTTCGCCAAGGGTGAGATGTTCCTCGGCGTCAAGCAGCCCGACAAGGCTTGCGACAACTATCGGCGCTCCGTAACCCTCGCTACCGCCAACAAGGCCCAGCGTGCCCAGTCGGCGCTCCGTATGGGTGAGGTGCAGTACGAGGTTTTCGAGAACTACGATTTGGCCCAGCTCTACTATGACACTGCCATGCAGTGTATTACCCCTGATTATCCCCGCTACGACTATATCCGTCGCCGGCACGAGATGCTCACCGAGCTTGCTTCCTACACCCGTGTCTACGAACGCTGCGACTCCCTTCTTGCCGTTGCCGCAATGCCCGAGTCTGAACGGATCAGTCTTATCAACAAGAAGATCGAGGACCTCAAACGCCAGGAGCAAGAGGAGAAAGAGCGTGCGCTGCTCGAAGAGCTTAGCAACGATGCCCGCCAGCAGCAGAACACCCTCACCGGCGACTGGTATTTCTACACCCCGAATACCGTCCAGAAAGGCAAGGAGACCTTCCGCCAGCGCTGGGGTATGCGTGCTCTCGAGGATCTATGGTTTCTCTCCAACAAGAATGTTCCCTTTACTTTCGAGGAGGTTACAGAGGAGAATGTCTCTGACACACTTGTCTCCGACACCCTCGCCGATTCCAAGGCGGCTCTCGCCACCAAAGCCGGCGACCCTTCCGACCCGCACGATGTGGCTTACTATCTCAAGGACCTGCCGTCTACCCAGCACGCTCTCGACTCTATCGACTCCCTCACCTCCATCTCGCTTCTCAATGCCGGATATATCTTCTACGACGGTGTGGGCAATATTCCCCGGGCCCTCCAGTGCTACCACCGTCTTGCTCAGGACTACACCTCGTTCCCCGAGATAGTGCAGGCGTTCTATATGCTTTATCGTATCTACGACCGACAGGGCAATACGCCGCAGGCCAACTATTATCGCGATATGGTGCTGATGGGTTTTCCTGACAGTGACTTTGCCAATCTCATACGCGACAACGAGTACTACAAGGAACTTATCCGCCGTTCGCGTCGCATCGAGTCGGACTACGAGGAAGTCTACGCTCAGTACGCCAGCCATCGCTACGCCACTGTCGTCAACCTCGTCGACGAGGCCGAGGAGCTCTATCCTGAGCATCCGTCCCTCAACAAGTTCCGCTATTGGAAGGGCTTGTCCCTTGCCCACCGTGGCGACCGGGCAGATGCCATAGAGCTTTTCACTACCCTTGCCGCTCTGCCCAAGACCGACAGCATCCAGCCCCTCGCCGCGGCCCAGCTTGCACTTCTGCAGGACGGCGCTTTCGACTCCTCCGAGGAAATCACCGATGCCGACGAGCAGCGTGTGCGCCAGCAGCAGGCTCCGGCTCCCGAGCCCAAATCCCAGGTGGCGGAAGTGGAGGAGGCCCTGCCGCCGGAGTCTATGATCTACCGCTATCGCGAGAACCAGCAGTATTTCGTCGTTGTTGTCATCAACGACCGCACCATCAATGCCACCGAGCTGCAGAAACTCCTCTCGGATTTCAACAGCCGCTACTATTCCAACTCAGGCTACCGCGTCAATGCGGCCCTCTTCACCGACAGCACGCAGATACTCACCATCCACCGCTTCGTCGATGCCGAGCAGGCCATGAGCTATTGGCGCCACCTGCAGCAGGAGGAGAGCCCCCTCCGCCAGTATGCCGACAGAGACCATCAGGAGTTTGCCATCACCACGCAGAACTACGCCACCTTCTATAATCGCAAAGACCCCGCGGCATACATTCCCTTCTTCAACCGCTATTACCTCAACAATAAGAAAAACAACAGATAATAATATAGTAATTCATTTAATACATCAATCAATTATGGCAAGAACAATGGAAACAGAGACCCTCGATTCGATCAACATCATTACGAACGGCACAGTCATTAAGGGCGACATTACCGCCACTGGCGATTTCCGCCTCGATGGAATTCTCGAAGGCAGCATCCAGAGCAACGGCAAAATCGTTATTGGCGACACCGGCGTCGTCAACGGTAACATCCTTTGCCTCAACGCCAACATTATCGGCACCGTCAACGGAAACCTCTCGGTGAAGGAACTTCTGTCGCTGCACAGCACCGCACGCGTCAAGGGCGACATCCTCATCAACAAGCTGTCCATCGAGCCGGGCGCCGTCTTCACCGGCAAGTGCTGCATGCTCGACGAGGTGCGCAAGCAGCAGCAGCTCGAGGCCGAGCAGGCTGCCGCCGCTGCCGAACAGACAGAAGAGAACTGATGGAGGTCCTCGAAACGCTCTTCCGGCAGTGGGCCGGTGAGTCCTGCGCCGAATGCCTGGCCATCGGCGCCCAGGGGTCTTCGCGCCGCTATTTCCGGCTCGTCGGGGCCACCCACAGCTGTATCGGCACCCTTGGCGACGATGTCCGCGAGAACCGTGCTTTCTTCGCCCTCGACCGTCATCTCCGCGCCAAGGGGATACATGTGCCCGAGCTCTACGCCGTCGCTGACGACGAGCGCGCCTACCTGCAGCAGGACCTCGGCGACCTCTCCCTCTACGGCCTTCTGCACGAGAAGCAGCGGCAGGGCGGGGGCTTCGACGCCGAGATGCTGGCGCTATACAAGCAGGCCCTCGCCGACCTTGCCGCCATCCAGCAGGCGGGTGCCGACTTCGATTTCTCGTTGGCCTATCCCCGTGCCGAGTTCGACCGCCAGTCCATCCTCTGGGACCTCAATTATTTCAAATACCACTACCTGAAGCTCGCGCATGTGCCTTTCGACGAGCAGCTTCTCGAGGACGATTTCAGGCGTCTGGCCGACAGCATCCTGCAGGCCGACAACCGATACCTCCTCTACCGCGATTTCCAGACGCGGAACATCATGGTCCCGGATAGTGTTCAGTGTTCAGTGTTTAGTGGTCAGTTGGCTCACGCGCCACAAGACTTAACACTTAACACTAAACACTCAACACTACCAATATTATACTATATCGACTTCCAGGGCGCGCGCCGCGGTGCGGCGCAGTACGATGTGGCGTCGATACTTTACAGTGCCAAATCCAACCTTCCGGAGCCTATCCGCCGCGAGCTGCTGAACCATTACCTTGATGTGCGGGGATTCCGCGGCGGGGAGCGTCGCCGGTGGCTCGACGATTTCTGGCATTTCCTTTTGCTGCGCATCCTGCAGACCCTCGGGGCCTACGGCTACCGCGGCATCTTCGAGCGCAAGGAGTATTTCCTGCAGTCCATCCCCCTGGCTCTGCAGAACCTGCGGCGCTTGGCCGAGGACCACTCCGACATATTCGCCGACCTGCCGCACCTGAAACAGATTGTGGCAAGCCTCACTCCAGCCCCTTGCCAAGGGAACGGGGAGGCAGGCGCAGCCAGTGATGGGCGAATCCCTTCTTCTTGGGAGAAGGCCGGGGGTGAGGAGTATGCCCCTCTGACCGTTACCGTGCAGAGTTTCAGTTATAAGCAGGGGCTTCCGGAGGACCGCAGCGGCAATGGCGGCGGGTTCATCTTCGACTGTCGTGCGCTGCCCAACCCGGGGCGCTACCCCGAATACAGGGCCTATACAGGCAAAGACCGCCCGGTTATCGAGTTTCTGCAGAAGGAGCAGGCTGTCGAGGTGTTTCTCGAGCATGTACAGAAGCTTGTCGGGCAGAGTGTTGACAAATACCTTGAGCGGCGATTCACCTCCCTTCAGGTCAATTTTGGCTGTACGGGAGGGCAGCATCGGTCGGTCTACTGCGCCGAGCGCCTTGCGGCGTGGGTAAGAGGGGCGTATCCGAGCGTGCGAGTCGACGTGCGCCACAGGGAGCAGGACCGCACCTGACAGGTGTCCGATACGGCCGTTCTTATAT
>DGTB01000081.1 GCA_002394185.1 Bacteroidales bacterium UBA4347
CCGACGCCCTTCACCTGCCCTGGCGCGACGCCATCAGCAGCCATGCCCCCCTGTCGAAGGAAGAACTTGCCACCCTCGGTGCCATCCAGTTGCCCGGCGCCAACGGCAAACTGCTCAGCTACGGCGAGCTGAAGCGCTCGTTCAGCATCTACAACAAGCGCGCCGACGAGCTGCAGGCCGACGAATGGCACATCTGGCTGACGCTGGGCCACCAACTCAGCGACCTGCGCACCGACGGATGGGACACCCTGCGTCGCTACGCCCAGCAGATGGACGATGCCACTCGCCGGCAATACCTTGACCAACTGCGCAGCACCACCCTGCAATGGCCTATTGACACCCTCGACGAGCACCTCTACACCCAGATGGGCTACAACGAGGAGGAACGCTACCTGCTGCAAAGCAAAGCCCTGAAAGACTATCTGCTGAGCGAAGGCCGCCGCTACAGCTACCTCTTCGACGCCGGCGGTCTGAACGAAGAGCAGAAGCAGCTGCTCACCGGCCAGTTTGTGGAGCGGCTGCACCTGACCGACCGCGGCAGCATCGAGCGCTGGCACACCATTTTCGAAGCCCAGGGCCGCATGAACAACAGTGGAGTGCGCAAAGCCTTCGCCCGTCTGTACGAGACCCACGTGGCGCCAACGCTGAAGACGATGAGCGACATTGTGAGCTGCATGCGGCGCTGTCCCTTTGTGAACGCCTCAGCCTTTAAGAAGCCCGACCGTATCGTAAAGCCAGAGAGGCTGTCCGAATTGAGCGAAGAGCACCAGGCACTGATAGCCCGCTGGGTGGATGAAGCCGTAGGCGCCATCCGCTTCAAGCATCTCGACGAGGTGACCCATGTGCTGCGTATGGAACAAGAGCGGGCCCGCCGCGACAAAAAGAATGCAGGCGGCAAGAGCCTTGAAGCTGAATCACTGCAGCGTCTTACGGCCGACGACCTGCGCCCCCTGCTGCGCGGCAGCGGCGGCGAGGAAGGCGTGTTTGAACGCTGCGAGGAGTTGCTGAGCGCCTGCAAGCATCTGCCCGACACATGGGACGACTTCGTAACAGGCAGCGTCATCAAGGCCTGCAACCAAGTGCTTTTCGGCGGCAAGGACGCACCCCGCGGCGAAGCCCTCTGGCCCACGGACCGCGTGCACGACATAGCCAACTGGCCCAAGCTGGGCAAGTTCTACGACCGCTACCCCCATGCCGCCCTGCTGATAGCGAAACGCATCGAGCACATAGGCAGTCACGACACCGCCGACGGCACCGCCCGCAAGTTGAAGGAGACCTTCTCCCGCCCCACGAAAAAAGGCGCCAAAAGCGAAGATGCCGAAGCCGTACGCACCCCCTATAAGAAAGCCGAAGACGCCTACCCCATCATCCAATCATTCCTCACCACCTATAAAAAACAGAACCGCAAAATGGCAAAAGAGACAGAACAGATATTCAAGAATCTGAAACGCGCCAAGAGTGCCAAGCAACGCCGCCTCCGCACTTGGCTGTACCCCGTCATCGGCCTTGCAATTGGCCTTTTAGCAGGTGCCGGCGGCATGCTGGCCTACTACCACTTGCAGCAGCCCGAAAAGAAAGTCGACACCTCCACCCAACTGGTGCTGACCGACGACCAGCAGGAGAACCTTCTGCTACGTATAGCCGACCTTGGCAGTTGGGAAACCATCAGCAAGGTGGTCATCGACACGGCCACCGTGAAAGATGTGAACCTGAACGACGTTCACTCACTCAACAGACTGAGCGAAGCCTACTACAAGAATTTCCCCATCGAGATTCAGCCTGCCAAAGCCGTGGTACACGATGCCACCGCCAAGGAAGGGACAGCAAAGGGCGACACGCTGAACATCAGCGCCCAGGCCCCCCTCTTGCGCCAGGTATTGGACAAGCCCCTCCAGGTAGACCAGCTGCTGGTGAACGACAGTGTGAAAGTGAGCATCCCCACCAAAGAGCTGTTCGGTGACGACGCCACCAAGCTTACCACCCAGGACGCCCGCTACTATCTGCGCGTGATAAAATACCTCAGGAGCAAGTTGCCCGAGACCATCAACATAGCCTATTAAAAACATCCACCCCATGCCAGAGCCCAAGATAGACCCCCATCTTCACAAAGACCGGCAGATAGCCATCCGCCCCTTCCTGGTGGGCGGCGTGCCGCTGTTTGTGCTGCTGCTTGCCCTGCTGCTCACCTGCTTCAAGAAATGCACCGCGCTGGGCGAGGCCGGGCGCGCCACGCTCTACGACCCCACGGCCACCCTCTCGGCCGACGAAGGCTTTGTAGGCAAGGCCAACCAATTGCTGAGCGACCTGCTGCTCCAGGTATCCTCCGAAACCCAAGGCACCTGTCTGGACAGCCTGAACAAGCGCTACAAGGCCCTTGAGTTCGCCCTGCCCTACGGCGAGGAGCACAAGGCCTACATCGAAGCCTCCGACCTGCGGTTGGTGGCCATCCACCCCGAATACATCGAAGACGCCAAGATGCGCGAGTTCTACTACAACAGCCGTCTGCCGCAACTGCTTCAGCGGCAGAGCGACCAATTGTCGGAGACCTACTTCCGCTTCACCTGCCATGCCGACCCAAAGCGGGTTGAGGGCATTCGCCCCCTTGAGGTGACTTCTATCAAGGTGATACCCTCGATGTTTAAAGTGGCGCTGAGCAAAAATCCCTGGAGCGGTTCCATCCTGGGCACCAGCAACTGCCTGTTCTCCGACAGCAGCACCATCTATATGACCTACGGCAGCACTGTACTACCCCTGCGCGACGAACGACGGCTGAACCGCGTCAATTCCGTCGACATCCAAGCCATCATGCAGGAAGGCATTCTCTTGTACGGTAAGCAGAAGATCGACTACTACGACTACTACAAGAAGGTGTTCGACACGCCTGAGACTCGTGCCATCTGCATCAGCATGCACGACCGCAGAGACAGTCCCGATGCCGCCCGCTTCACCATCGGCTATTCTCACGACACACTGATAATCGCCCACAATGCCCCCATCACCGTGATAGGCGGCGGCAAGACCCACCAATATGAAGCCCAGACCAAAGGTGCTGACCTGTCGGAACGCATTGCCTTCCACGACGGCATGAAAGTGCTCGTCTACGACGCCGACTCGCGCAAGCTCGGCGAGTTTGTATTCCAGCGCGACGACCCCTCGCGCGTGCTGTCCTGTCTGGTACAGTCGAGCAAGGGCGCCAGCCGTTTCACCATCTCGCCCATGCAGACCGACCTCTTCACACAGCAGCTGCTGAGCGGTCTGTCGCGTCACCTCTCCAACCGCGACAATGTGGAGCGTGTGGAGCTGACAGTAGACCCCCTGCTCTCCCGCGAGTTTGAGACCGAGATACAGCACTACCTTCATCGGTTGCGCCAGTCGATCAACAACGACCCCAAAAAGCCCAAGAGCCAAAAGAAGGCACAGTACGACATGTCGGTGACCATCATGGACCTGCACACCGGCGAAGTGCTCGCCACCCCCTTCTACACCGACCTCTTCGACCATGCCGACTATCCTGAGGCCCTGCGTATGACCATCCGCAACCCATCGCTCTCGCGCCGTTCCATCGGCAGTACGTTCAAGCCCATGGTGGCCCTGGCCGCCGTGGAGGCCTCGCCCACACTGCTCAATATGAACACCGCCAGTCCGGCCCGCTATCATGCCGACTTTAAAGCCAAGCCTGCCACTGCCCAGTTCTTCGGCCGGCGCACCCATCCGTGGGCAGAGAAGACGGGCTACCACTGGGGCGGTTGCGACTTTACCACCTTCCTTTCGCGCTCCGATGATGTCTATCCCGTAGCCCTGGCCGCGCTGGCCATGA
>DGTB01000118.1 GCA_002394185.1 Bacteroidales bacterium UBA4347
CCACGTCGCTCGGCACCACGATGGGGATGATGATATAGCCGTATTTCTTTCCCTCGGCACGACGCATCACACGTCCAACGCTCTGCACCACGTCGACCTGCGAGTTCTTGGCGGCGAGGAAGACCACCGCATCGAGCGACGGAACATCGACGCCCTCGCTCAGGCAGCGCACGTTGGAGAGCAGGTGGCAGTCGAGGCCGTCGGTGCGGGTGCGCTTCAGCCAGCCGAGATGCTCTTCGCGACGGGCAGCACCCATGCTGCCGTCCACATGGCGTGCTTCGACGCGCACCAGTCCCTCGCGCTCTGCGGGCGTAAGGCTTTCGTAATAGCTTTCGGCGCAGGCATTGAAGGCGGCGGTGATGGCTTTGCTGACCTTGATATTCTGACAGAAAGCCACGGCGCGGTGCATGGGCTGCGGGTCAATTTCGCGCAGCAGGCGGTTGTCGTAGCGGCTGCGCTTGCTCAAGGCATTGATGACACCGATGAGCTTGGCCATGTCGTCGGTGTCCACCTCCTTCTGCACGGCGGCATCGAGGCCGGAGAGTGCTACCTGAACCTCGGTGCTGACATCTCCTGGCTCCACGTTGAGGATAAGTACCTTGTAGTCGGAGAGGAGGTTCTTGTCCACCGCTTCGCCGAAGCCCAGGCGATAGAATTCGTCGCCGTAGATTTCTGCATCGTCCATCGAGCAGAGGTAGGCTTCGTTTTCGCGGGCACGCTTCTGGTCGGCATCTTTGTACAGACGTGGCGTGGCGGTCATATACATGCGTTTGTGGCCACGGATGAAACTGTTGTCGTGTACACGCACGAAGGCACTTTCGTCCTCGCCTTTGAGGGTGACGCCGGTGGTGCGATGGGCCTCGTCGCAGATGATGAGGTCGAAGGTCAGCTCGTCTCCGATGGCAGTTTGTGCGGCGGCGATGCGCTCGATGCTCTGATAGGTGGAAAAGACCACCAGCATGCCCTTGCGGTTGTCGTGCTGGAGAGCGAAATACTGCTGCTTGATTTGTTCCACGCTGGTGGAGGCGGGGAAGGCCAGTTCCTCGATGGTCATCTGGTTGGTATCGTCGTCCTTGGTGTGGGTGCGGCTTACCTCGCTGTCGGAGCAGATGCACATGGGGCGGATAGGGTTCGTGGCATCGAAACACCACTCGCGAAGGGTCTGGCCAAGGAGGGCAATGCTGGGAACGAGGAACAACACGTTGGTATCTCGCAGGCTGGCAGCCTGCGTCCCAAGGGCTTCGGCGATACGCAACGAGGTGAAGGTCTTGCCGGTACCGCAGGCCATGATGAGTTTGCCGCGGTCGTGGTCGCTGAAATAACTTAAGGCATTGTCGATGGCTTCCTGCTGGTGGGGGAGCACCTTCTTGTGTTGAGTGATGGCTTTTGCGCCGCTGATACCGTGATCAAGTTCTTCCCAATCGACAGGCATCTCGGCCAGTTCGTTTAGATGAAGCACCGAAGCAGGAATCATCTGCCCTTTGAAGCTTTCGGCTGCCGTAGAAGTAAATCCACCTTCAGTGGTGTCGACCCACAGGCGGAAGGAGAAATAATGCTTCTTGCCGTTGCCATCAGTAAAGGCACGCGCCGAAGATGTTAAAAAAGTGTCTGTATCACCTTTGTCGATTTTGGTATCGGCTCGGTAGCACTTGCATTGGATAGCCCAATAAGAGCCCTCGTTGGTCTGTGCCACGAGGTCGATGCCGGTGTCGTGGAGAGATATACTTTGGCGAAATGGGAACTCGTTCCAAAGCCACACCTGCTGTAACTCGTTGCAATAGGGAGGCAGGGTGTGGAGCATCGCCTGCATCAGACGTTCGAAACGTTTGCCTTTGTCGGCTTCGGAATGGGACTGTTCGCGGTAGCGGTTGATTACTTGCTGGAAATTACTCATGATGCTTGGTATCGTTGTATTCGTTTGCTTTCCAAGCACCATAAAAAAACCGCGGACTTCTGTCGTGTACGGAGGTTCTCGACTACCTACTATCACAAACGAGAAAGCCCACGGGTAACACCGTGAGCGTTCTGCTTTCTCGAGTGATAGTATAGAAATTGTCGAGATTTCCGTACACCTTGAAAAGCAAAAACGCTTTATATTATGTCGTTATCTATTCTTTATTCTCTTTGTTTATGCCATATATTGTTGTTTTTAATTCGTCGGTGCAAAATTACGCATAATATTCCATTCCGCAAAATTATTTTTCCCCAGACCATATAAAAAGAAAAAAGGGCGACCCTGTGTTGCCATCATGGGTCGCCTTAAAAACCTACTTTGTTTTTATCCTCACTTTTCAAAAGGACAATCTCGCAAAAATTGTGTTGGTGTCATTATGTGCGCCGATTCCTGAGGGAAATGCTTTTCATTGCGTGTGATAATATATTCACATCCCGCCGCTACTGCTGCATTGTACTGCAACATATCCTCAAAGTCTGGCGCTTGAGCATATAATGCATCATGGAGTTGCTTGGCATCCATTGTAACGATGCAAATATGACGTTCCAATATCCTCATAGCCTCAACCGCATTGGCATACCCCAGTAATCTACGGGCCACGAAGAGGCATGTTGCAAATGTTAGCGATGTGGCGTAAAGTCCTATCTCACCCCTGAATCCCCTGTCCACTACCTGAGCAGAATCCCTCAAAAAAGGTTCGCGATGAAGCAATACATCGAGCAGCACATTTGTGTCAAGGAATACACGTTTCATAGGGAGTATTTTTCATTATAATAGTCCATGCGAGCCTGCTCACCATTGAGGCCATATTCCGACTTATCAATCCGGGGGAAGGACAGGATGGCACTCATGTCAGGGGAGTAATTTCCCGCTGTTTCTTGGGACGATGAGGCAAGTCGCATCAGCAGGGTTTCCATCTGTTTTTGCATCCATTGTCCGATGTCAGTACCAGCACCAATGGCAGGACGTGCCTGTTCTATCAGGCTGTCGTTTACCGTTATATTGTAAGTGCACATAACTATTGTATTTCTTCTCTTTTCCGAAATGGTAACGTTAAACAAGCAAAAATATTGTGGAGTCCATGCAATTAAATTTTCTCGAGTGGTTCTCACCGGATAAAGTTGGTGTATACGGTCTCTTCCTGCATGGGCAGTCCATTGCGCTCACGCTCGGCGGCGATGGCGCGGAGAAGGAAAGCCATGTTGCGGCCAAGAATACGCATGCATTGTATGCCTTCTTCATCTTGCAAGACTTGTTCAGCGTTGCTTCCATGCACCATGTTCCAGTAGCGGCTGCTGGCGACGGGCATCTCGCTGATGGTGAAATATTTGTTCAGACGGTCGAAGGTGGCCGTGGTGCCTCCGCGACGGGCGGAGCAGACGGCGGCGCCCACCTTCATGCGCTTGCTGAAGGGAGTGGAGAAGAAGAGGCGGTCCAGCAGGTTGGTCAGCGTGCCGTTGGGGCCGGCATAGTAGGTGGGCGAACCGACGACCAGGCCATCGGCGGCCTCGAACTTGGGCGCCAGCTCGTTGACGGCATCGCTGAAGACGCAATGACCCAGCTCGGCACACTTGTAGCAGGCTATGCAGCCGCGGATATCGCGGTTGCCAATGTGCACCAGCTCGGTGGCGATGCCTTCGGCCTGGAGGGTGCGCTCCACCTCGCTGAGGGCCGTATAAGTACAGCCCTTGGCATTGGGACTGCCGTTGATTAACAAAACGTTCAGTTTATGCTCCATGGTTGTTTTTTTTTACTTATAACCTTAAACTTTAAACCTTAAACCCTAAACCTTAAACCTTACAACTTGCTGTATTGTTCATCGTCGACAGGCTCGAGCCATTCATTGCGGAAGCCGGGCTGCTGGGCGGTGAAGTAGGC
>DGTB01000024.1:0-250 GCA_002394185.1 Bacteroidales bacterium UBA4347
AGGCCAAGGCCGTCTACAAGAACACCAACCAGGACCTGCGCCAGTACCGCCGGCTGCAGATGTTTGCCCATGCCAACGCCCTCGAGGCCGACCCCACCGGACTGCAGGACAACCAGCTGGCCCTGTTCGTGCGCCTGGGCAACGACTACAAGAGCAATTACTATGAGTATGAGATACCGCTGAAGCTCACCACCTCCGGCAAGTACAACGACAACCCGCAAGACCGCCGGCTGGTATGGCCCGAGGAGAA
>DGTB01000024.1:323-3810 GCA_002394185.1 Bacteroidales bacterium UBA4347
ATGCTCGACATCCCGCTCACCGCCTTCACCCAGCTGAAGAAAGACCGCAACATGGCACGTGCCGAGGGCCGCGCCTCCTATACGGCACCCTTCACGGCCTACGACGAGGAGCGTCCGCAAAACAAGATGACCATCATGGGCAATCCGTCGCTGGGCGAGGTCAAGACCATGATGATTGGCATACGCAACCTCTCGGGCGAAATCAAGTCGGGCGAGGTGTGGGTCAACGAACTCCGACTGAAGGAGTACAACAACAGCGGAGGCTGGGCAGCACAGGGCAACCTCAACATGCAGCTCTCCGACGTGGGCACACTCAACGTCACCGGCCGCATGCTCACCGAGGGCTTCGGTGGACTGGAGCAGGGCGTCGCCGAGCGCTCGCAGGACGACTTCAAGACCTACAGCGTGACGGCCAATGTCGAACTGGGTAAGTTCTTCCCCGACAAGGCGAAGGTCAGCGCACCCCTCTACTACAGCATCACCAAGGAGGAGACCCGTCCGCGATACAATCCGCTCGACAACGACATGGAGCTGGGCGACGCCCTCGAGATGGCTGCCGACCGCCACGAGCGCGACTCCATCGAGAGCCTTGCCGTCACACGCACCACCAACCGCAACTTCTCGCTCTCCAATGCGCGCGTCGGCATACAGACCAAGCGCCACCCCATGCCCTACGACCCCGCCAACTTCTCGTTCTCCTACAGCCACTCCCACCGCCATACCGCCGGCGAGACCACCGTCTACGAGAACGAAGACCAGTGGCGCGGAGCACTCAGCTACAACTGGACTCCCGTCTACAAGCCCTTCGAGCCCTTCAAGAAAATCAAGAGCAAGAGCAAGTGGTACGACATCCTCAAGCGCTTCGGACTGAACTGGCTACCCCAGAGCGTCGCCTACAACAGCGAGATCACCCGCAACTACTACGAGCTGCAGGAGCGCGACATGGACAACCTCTCGGGCGAGATGCTGCCCCTGACCTTCAACGAGCAGTTCCTCTGGAACCGCGAGTTCTCCCTGCGGTGGGACTTCACCAAGAACCTCCACATGAACTTCAACAGCGGCACCCGTGCACAGATCGAGGAGCCCTACACACCCGTCAACAAAGACCTCTATCCCGACGCCTATGCCGCCTGGAAAGACTCGGTGTGGACCAGCATCAAGCACCTGGGAACGCCCCTCGACTATCAGCAGAACTTCAGCCTCTCCTACCAGCTGCCCCTCAACCTGCTGCCCGTCTTCGACTGGATGAATGCCGACATCAGCTATACCTCCAACTACAACTGGGTGCGCGGCACAGAGCTGGAAGACGGCACCAACCTCGGCAACACCATCACCAACAACCGCAACTTCAACCTCAACGGCTCGTTCAGCCTCGAGAAACTCTACAACCACATCCCGTTCCTCAAGAAGGCCAACGAGCGCTTCAACAAAACCAAGCGCTACGACCGCGATGCCGAGAAGCGCAAGCGGCAGGATGCCAAGGGCAAGGCGCAGACCGCCGCCGGCAAACAGCAGGGAGCCGCCGGCAAGACACCCACCGCCACCCGCGAGCAGAAGACGCTGCCCAAGAACAAACGGGCCTTCGAGAAGGAAATCAAGCTCATGCCCGACACCACCATCACCGTCAGCCACGGCAAAAACTCCAAGCGTCTCATCGTCGCGGCCAAGACCAAGGAAGGCAAGACCGTCTCCCTGAAATACAAGAAGGTGGACAACAACAAGATTCAGATTCTCAACAAGGTCGACACGGCCACCACCCTGAAGCTCACCGTCACGGCCCGCGAGCCCCTCGACGACAAGGGCTGGTATAAGACCGCCCAGAGCGCAGCCCGTCTGCTGATGATGCTGCGCAATGTCAGCTTCACCTACCGCAACCAGTATGCCATGGCCCTGCCCGGGTTCATGCCCAACGTCGGCAGCCTGTTCGGCCAGCGCGGCGGCGACGTGCTCTCGCCCGGCCTCGACTTCGCCTTCGGACTCAGCGGCGACTCCTATATCGACAAAGCCCGCGACCGCCAGTGGCTGCTCGTCCACGACGACATCGCCACGCCCGCCACCACCAATGCCACCAGCGACCTGCAGCTGCGGGCCACCCTCGAACCCGTGAAGAACCTCAAGATCGACCTCAATGCCAGCCGCACCGAGACCAAGGCGCGCAGCATACAGTATATGTACGAGGGCGCACCCACCACCCAGACCGGCACCTTCACCATGACCACCTGGAGCCTGCGCAGCGCCTTCGAGAGCATAGGCTCGGCCAACGACGGCTACCACTCGGCCACCTTCGAGCGCTTCTGCAAGGCCGTCGGCGGCGACTACAGCAGCCAGTCGCTCATCCCAGCCTTCATCAACACCTACACCAACATGAGCGGCGGCCACGGCGCCTTCCCCAAGCTCACCAGCCTGCTGCCCAACTGGACCATCCGCTACAGCGGACTCAGCGCCCTGCCGTGGTTCCGCGACCATTTCAAGAGTGTCAACCTCAGTCACTCCTACAAGAGCATCTATGCCGTCGGCGCCTACTCGTCGTCGGCCATGCCCTACGACGACTGGCAGTCGGTCAGCTCGCTGTGGGCCCATGTCAACATCCCCACCGTCAGCATCAACGAGTCGTTTGCCCCCTTCCTGGGCCTCGACGTCACCTTCTTCAACAATATGACCTGCAAGCTCGAGTATCGCAGCACCCGCACGCTGAGCCTCTCGATGACCAGTGTGCAGATCAACGAGTCGCGCTCCAACGACTGGGTCGTCGGCATGGGCTACAAGATCAACGATGTGAAGCTCTTCGGCTGGAACGCCCCCAAGAACAAACGGTCGAAGGGCAAGTCGGCCAACCGCCAGCAGAACCAGCAGAGCGCCTCCTCCGGCAGTCAGAAGAAAAACAACAACGGCTTCAACAACGACCTCAACCTGCGCCTCGACCTCTCGCTGCGCAGCCAGGCCGCCGTCACCCGCGACATCGCCTCGATGACCAGCAACGCCAGCAGCGGCAATGCAGCCTTCAAGCTCTCCTTCTCGGCCGACTACACCATGAGCCGGCTGCTCACCATGAGCTTCTATTTCGACCGGCAGAAGAACACACCGTTGCTCTCCTCCAGCAGCTATCCCACCACCACCCAGGACTTCGGACTCTCGCTGAAGTTCTCGCTCACCCGCTAGGCCGACCCGCGTCTGCCCCCCGTCACGTCTGATAACCATTTATATATATACCTATGCAACAGGATTCCTTCTACGAGATTTGCGGCCTCATTGCCAGCATCTCCATGGTGCTGGGCTATCTGCCCCAGGCCATTCAGACCATCCGCACGCGCAACACCGAGGGCATTGCCCTGCCCACCTTCCTCATGATGGCCGTCGGCGGTTTCTGCTTCATGCTCCAGGGCCTGCTCCACAAGCCCGAGATCATCTGGTCGCTGTTCATCACCAACCTCGTCACCACCACATGCAGCTGCATCGTGTTCGTCATCAAGATGTACAACGACTATTT
>DGTB01000136.1 GCA_002394185.1 Bacteroidales bacterium UBA4347
AAGCGGACCATCAGTGATTCGTGGTCGCTGATGGTCCGCTGTATCGTTGTCGGCTCTACCCTACTGCGTAGCTTTCGTAGTGAAGAACTCGGTGTGTCTTAGCGCTTTCCGTGGAAGTTGCCACCGCCTTGTCCCTGGCGCGTTGACGAACCCTGGCGCGTGGTTGTGGTCGTTGTGGTGGTAGAAGAGCCCCTGCTTTTGCCCGAAGCGTTCTGCCGCCAGTTGCCATTTCCTTGTCCGGCCGGAGCCGTAGTGCCATGGTGGGTCGTGGTGCGTGTCGTAGTGGTGGTGGTAGTAGTGCTGCGCGTGGGTCCGTGATGGCCTGTAGCCGGATGGCCAGCGCCGCCGTTCTGCCGCCAGTTGGTGCCTCCCATCGGCGTGGGCTGCGTGTAGTGACGGTTAGCGTAGTGGCTGGTGCCGGTGCGCATGTGGCCACCGCGGTAGCTGCCGTACACCGAGGGCTGAGCGTAGTAGTAGTGAGAGCGGTTGGTGTAGCGTGTGTAGACGCGGAAGCGCCACGACGTTCCACTCCATTCCATCGGACGATAGAAGTAGTTGGCTCTCATGAAGAGGTCGTACTGATAGGCGGTGAGCACATAGCGAAGGTCGCGGTTGCGCATCTGCCAGCTGATGCCGTAGAGGTCGCTCTGTGTGTTGACACTCATCAGATAGTCCAGATTGATTTCATACACATCAGCATACTGCTGGGCGCTGAGGCCAAGCTCGTAGGCCATTTTATCACTCAGATAGAGGGCTTCTTGACGAGCCTGTGTGTATGACATGGCGGAGGCCTGGATGACTATCGTCATCATCATGACCATGATTGCGAACATCTTTTTCATATCCTTAAAGTTTTAAAGGTGATACATTATTTTCTTTTTCTCGTTGCAAAGATAGGAAGATTTTCCCGTCCCCGCAAATGATTTTGCCTATTTTGAAAGGGGAAATTCCTATTGTTGGCAGGAAATTCACCGCAAGGGCGGCATTCTCGTTTTTTTTCCTTACCTTTGCACCATCGTTCAACCGGCCGCAGAGGCTGCTCAGAAATGCAGAAATCCCGGGCTTTGACCGTGCAAATGAAGAATACGAACAATAGAGACATGGACTGCTTTCACCCTCTCACCACCGCCACGCCGCCACCTGCGGCCATGCTGTCGCCCTTTGGCTACGAGCCTCATGCGCTGTGTCGCGAGGCTGCCCATGAGGTGATGGACTACGTGATGCGCCACCCGCAGCTGCTCGAAGACGCGCAACGGGGCAAGATGATGGGCGTGCTGGTGGGCGAACTAAAGGGAAGGCTGGGATTTCTGGCGGCCTACTCTGGACTGCTGGCCGGCAGAAACGACTGGCCGTGGTTCGTTCCTCCGGTGTTCGACGCGCAACAGCCCGACGGCCATTTCAAGCAAGAGGAACGAGCCATCTCGCAGATCAACCGCGACATAGCGGCACTGGAGCAGTCGGAGGAAATGGCCCTTGCCCGACAAAATCTGCAGAACGTCAGGCAGGAGACGGAGGAAATGGTGGAAATGATGAAGAGCCGGACCGCTGAGGCCAAGGCGATGCGCGACATGATACGCATGCAGCGCAACATCGATGCGCAGGAACACGCCGCACTGGTGCGCGAAAGCCAGTTCATGAAAGCCGAACTGCACCGCACGAAGAAACACGCCGAGGAGCGCCTCAACGCCGCCATGGACCGCGTCGACCGGCTGGAAGAACGGCTGAAGGCGATGAAGGAGGAGCGGCGACAACGCTCTGACGCCCTGCAGCGGTGGCTCTTCAGTCACTATATATTAAAGAACGCGCGAGGCGAGGAGCGCAACCTGCTCGAGATATTCCCGCAGACACAGCTGCCACCGTCGGGAAGTGGCGACTGCTGCGCGCCCAAACTGCTGCAGCACGCCTACACGACTGGCCTGCGGCCGTTGTGTCTGGCGGAGTTCTGGTGGGGCGAATCGCCGCGAGGTGAGGTGCGCCATCACCTGCATTTCTATCCACCCTGCCGCAGCAAGTGCGTTCCCATACTGGGCTGGATGATGCAGGGCCTCGACGTGGAGCAGACAACTCTGCGCTCGCCCGACGACACGGCGCTCGAGGTGGTCTACGAAGACGACTGGCTGGCCGTGGTCGTCAAGCCCGCGGGAATGCTCAGCATACCGGGCAAGATTGACCGGCCGTCGGTGGAGGAGACGATGCGGCAGCGATGGCACGACGACGTGAACCCGCTCATCGTGCACCGCCTCGACATGGAGACGTCGGGACTGATGGTGGTGGCGCGCACCAAATGGGCGCACGCCGAACTGCAACGGCAGTTTCTGGAACGGACGGTGAGCAAGGAGTATGTCGCCGTGGTGGAGGGCATCGTCAGCGGCAGCGGCATCATCAGCCTGCCACTTCGCCCCGACCTCGACGACCGTCCGCGCCAGCTGGTGGACCATCAAAACGGGCGCGAGGCAGTCACCCACTACGACACACTTTCCACCGATGGCCGCCGCACGCGCCTCTCGCTCACGCCAAAGACGGGACGCACCCATCAGCTGCGCGTGCACTGTGCCCACCGCGAAGGACTGTCGGCACCCATCGTCGGCGACGAGCTCTACGGATCAATGCAGCCTGTCGGTCCAGATGTTGCAACAGACAGCCGCCCCGGAAGACTCCTCCTGCACGCCGCCACACTCCGCTTCGTCCACCCGAAGACGCAAAAGGAAATGACCTTCAGAAGCGAACCGCCGTTCTGAACGACGCGCCTTCTGAAGGTCATTTCCTTGTTTTTC
>DGTB01000205.1 GCA_002394185.1 Bacteroidales bacterium UBA4347
AGAACATGTGCTCGATACGGAACAGACCGATACCCTCGGCACCGAAGTCGATAGCCTTCTGGGCGTCGGCGGGATTGTCGGCATTGGTGCGGACACCCATCTTGCGGTGCTTGTCGACAATCTTCATAAACTGCTGGAACAGGGGATTCTCGGTAGCGTTGATCATCTTGACTTCCTCGTCATAGACCCAGCCCTTCGAGCCGTTGAGGCTCAGCAGGTCGCCCTCGTGGAACACCTTGCCGTTGATGGTGACAGAGGCGTGCTCTTCGACGTTGACTTTCTTCTTGCCGAACTCGTTGGTGGAGACAGAAGCCTTCTCGAGCTCGATCTTCACAGCGTCGCAACCCACGATGCAGCATTTACCCCAACCGCGGGCCACCAGGGCGGCGTGGCTGGTCATACCGCCACGGGCGGTGAGGATACCGTCGGCGGCACGCATGCCCTCGACATCCTCGGGGTTGGTCTCCTCGCGGACGAGGATATTCTTGATACCGGCAGCCTGATACTCCTTGGCCTTCTCGCTGGAGAGGGCAATGACACCCACGGCGCCGCCGGGGCCGGCGGGCAGACCCTTGGCCAGCACCTCGTGCTTCTTCTCGTCGCTGGCGTCGAGGATGGGGTGCAGCAGCTCGTCAAGCTGGGCGGGGCTTATGCGCATGACGACCTCGCTGTCGTCAATGAGGCCTTCCTTCAGCATGTCCATGGCCATGGTCAGGGCGGCAACGCCGGTGCGTTTGCCCACGCGGCACTGCAGCATGTACAGTTTGCCGTCCTGGATGGTGAACTCGATGTCGAGCATGTCGTGGTAGTTCTTCTCAAGGATATTGCGGATGTCGCAGAGCTCCTTGTAGGTCTCGGGCATGAGCTCCTGCATGGAGTGCATCATCTTGTTCTTCTCGTTCTTGGTGTCATCGTTGAGGGGGTTGGGGGTACGGATACCGGCCACGACATCCTCGCCCTGGGCGTTGATGAGCCACTCGCCGTAGAACTGGTTGTCGCCGGTGGCGGGGTTGCGGGTGAAGGCCACGCCGGTGGCGCTGGTGTCGCCCATGTTGCCGAAGACCATGGCCTGCACGTTGACGGCGGTGCCCCAATCGTCGGGAATACCTTCAATCTTGCGGTAGCTGACGGCCTTCTTGCCGTTCCAGCTCTTGAACACGGCCTTGATGCCGCCTTCCATCTGGGCGCGGGCGTCGTCGGGGAACTCGGTGCCGAGCACCTCTTTCACGCGGACCTTGAAGGCCTCGGAGAGCTTCATCAGGTCCTCGGCGGTGAGCTCGGTGTCGCTCTTGTAGCCTTTGACCTCTTTGTACTCGTCGAGCATGTCGTCCAGCTGCTTGCGGATGCCCTTGCCGTCGGCGGGCTCGATGCCCTCGCTCTTCTCCATAACGACGTCGGCGTACATCATGATCAGACGACGATAGCTGTCATACACGAAACGGGGATTGTTGGTCTTCTTGAGCATACCGGGGATGGTCTTGCTGCTGAGGCCGATGTTGAGGACGGTGTCCATCATGCCGGGCATGGAGGAACGGGCGCCGCTGCGGCAGGAGACGAGCAGGGGGTTCTCGGCATCGTCATATTTCATGCCCATGATTCTCTCTATATTCTCAACGCCTTTCCAAACCTCTTCCATGAGGCCGGCAGGAAGCTGGCAGCCATTGGCATAGTAGGCCGTGCAGCACTCGGTGGTAATCGTAAGACCAGCAGGGACAGGGAGGCCCAGGAGGCACATCTCGGCCAGGTTGGCACCCTTGCCGCCCAGAAGGTTCTTCATGTCAGCTTTTCCCTCGGCAGTCTTGCCGCCGAACGTGTAAACATACTTTGTCATCTTAGTTTAATGTGTTTATTATTAATATATTATTAAATTTTATTCAATTTTAGAAAGTGCAAAGATACAAAAAAGGCACCACATGGCCAAATATTTTTTTCAACATCAATACAAACACCCACATATTCGATAACGGAATACCGATTAGAGAGAACCGCGACATTATTTTAACACTCAACTCCCACCCTCCCCGACCTCTCTCCCCATCACCTCCCTACCACCACCCTACCAACTCCTATCATGGTAGGAGTTGGTTAGGAGTTGATAAGGAGTTGGTAAGGAGATGATAAGTAGATTATCCGTCTGAAATAGTAATAATTAAGCACTCCGAGAGCTGTTTTTTTCAAAATGAAAGGGTTCGGGGTCTATTTTTTCATGTTTTTCGATACATCAACCTAATGAGCGGGACATGCGCTTCAGACGGCATATCGCTATTGATTTATCGTTATATAGACCGAAGGGATTATTTTTTGGCGTAATGGGGATGGAATGCGGCGATGGTGTTGCGGAGGGTGTCGCGGGTGAGGTGGGTGTAGATTTCGGTGGTGGAGATGCTTTCGTGGCCCAGCATCTCCTGCACGGCGCGAAGGTCGGCGCCGTTCTCGACAAGCTCGGTGGCGAAGGAGTGGCGCAGGGAGTGCGGACTGACATGCTTCTGGATTCCAGCCTGTTCCACGGCTTGCTGCAGGAACATGAAGACGAAGTTGCGCGAGAGGTGGGTGCCGCGGCGGTTGAGGAAGACGTATTTCTCCTCGCCGGGTTTGACGTCGAGATGCGAGCGGACATTGTGGATGTAGGTGAGCATCAGGTCGAGGGCACGCGGATTGATGGGCACCCAACGCTCCTTGTCGCCTTTGCCGACGACGCGGAGACATTGTTCCTGCTCGTAGATATTTGACAGTTTGATGTTTACAAGTTCCGAAACCCGCAGGCCGCAGCCGTAGAGCACCTCGACGATGACGTAGTTGCGGTATTGGTCGGGCAGGCTGAGGTCGAAGGTGTCCTGGATTTTTGTAATGTCCTCGTCGGTAAGCACATCGGGCAGGTGCTTGGGGCGCAGGGGGAGGTCGAGGAGGTCGGCGGGGCTGTCCTTGACAGCGTCCTCCACCACCATCATGTGGAAGAACATGCGCCAGCCGGCTATCATGCGCCGTTGCGAAGTGGAGGCAATGCCCGTATCGTTCAGCTGTGCAAGGAGTTGCTGCAGCTGTTCGAGGGTGACGTGCTCGCTGTCGACCCCTTGTTCGGACATGAAGCGCGCCAGGTGGTCGAAATCCCTCAGGTAGGCCTGCACACTATTGTCCGCCAGACCTTTCTCCAATCGAAGGTAGGTCTCGAAATCGCGCCGGTTGCGCCGCCAGGTGGGACGGATGTCTTCCATAGTTATTCCTCCTTTTTCAAGTACCACTTAATAAAATCGACTATACTTTCCTGATTCCCATACTTTTCAACCTTCTTTGGGTCAGGGTTTTCAAGGTCCACCGTTCCCCACGAGAAGCGGCTTTGAATGTCGGCCGTGCGACGGCGGAAGTAGGGCGAGGAGTGAGAGGGGTTGCGCTTCAACGGCGACGGGAGGGTGGCGGCCAGCTGGGCGGCCTCCTTGCGGCTGAGGGTCTTGGCAGAATGGCCGAAGTAATGCTGCGAGGCTGCCTCGGCACCATAGATGCCGTCGCCGAACTCGATGATATTCAGGTACACCTCCATGATGCGGCGCTTGCTCCAGAAGGTCTCGATGAGCACCGTGTAGTAGGCTTCCGCTCCTTTGCGGAGGAGGGTGCGGCTATGGGGCAGGAAGGCGTTTTTGGCGGTTTGCTGGCTGATGGTGCTGCCGCCGCGGAAGCGCTTGCCGCTCTTGTTCTCACGGTAGGCAATCTTCATCTGCTTCACGTCGAAGCCGTTGTGGTATTGGAAGAGACCGTCCTCGGAGTGGATGACGGCGGTGACAAGGTTGGGCGATATGTCGCTGAGGGTCACGTAGTCGCGCTCGAAGCGGACGGTGCGCTCGTCGTCCTTGAGCTGCTGGAAGAAGCGCTGCACCATCAGGGGCGTCATCGGAGGATTGAAGATGGTGCCCAGCAGCACCTGCAGGACGGTCATCAGCCACAGACCCACGACCGCTATCCACACAACACGCACCGCCTTGCGCCAAAACGAAATGGCGTGCCAAGGTTTGAGCCAATGGCGGCGGGGGGTGTTGGTGTGATGTGGCTTCTTGTTTTCCATGTATTGCTGATTATGCCGTTATCAACGAAGAAAGTTTTTTTTTATTGTCCTCGGGGCTTGACGATAGGCAAAAAGATTTGGTGAAAATTATTTTGCCATATTAAAAAATATTAGTACTTTTGTAAAATCAATAAACAACAAAAACATTTATAAACCTTTTAAAAACAATATAATATGGCAAAAGTTGCTATCAACGGCTTCGGCCGAATCGGAAGAATGAGCTTCCGCGCCATGCTCGCCCACCCCGAGCTGGAAATCGTCGCTATCAACGACCTTACCGACGCCAACACCCTGGCCTACCTGTTCAAATATGATTCCGTCCACGACAACTTCGACGGCGAAGTGCACGCCGAGGGCGACTGCCTCGTGGTCAACGGCAAGAAGGTGAAAATCTATGCCGAGCGCGACCCGCAGAACCTCCCCTGGAAGGACCTCGGAGTGGACATCGTGGTGGAGAGCACCGGTCTGTTCAAGAAACGCGAGCAGATGATGAAGCACATCAACGCCGGCGCCAAGAAGGTCATCCTGACCGTTCCTGCCAGCAAGGCCGAGGACGTCGACGCCACCGTCGTCATGGGCGTCAACGACAGCGTGCTGACCAAGGAGATGCAGCTCGTCAGCAACGCCAGCTGCACCACCAACTGCCTGGCCCCCGTGGCCAAGGTCCTGAACGACAAGTTCGGCATCAAGCGCGGTCTGATGAACACCGTCCACAGCTACACCAACGACCAGAAGATCCTCGACCAGCCGCACAGCGACCTCCGTCGTGCCCGTGCCGCCGCCGTCTCGATCATCCCCACCTCCAGCGGCGCCGCCAAGGCCGTGGGTCTGGTGATCCCCGAACTGAAGGGCAAACTGGACGGCTTCGCCATGCGCGTCCCCACTCCCGACGG
>DGTB01000019.1 GCA_002394185.1 Bacteroidales bacterium UBA4347
CCACCGGCCGCATCAACGAAGACCTGATGTACCGCCACTGGGACCAGTGGGTGGATGAAATTCCGCAGATCTACCTCGTCTCCCTCCAGAACGGCACCGCCAACCTCGACAACGCCGTCGCCATCGTCGACGGCCCCTACGAGTGCCCCATGCGCCCCTGGGGTGGCACCGAGCAGTACAACTACAGCCCTGACGGCACCAAGATCGTCTACACCTGCCGCAAAAAGACCGGCTACGACTACGCCCACTCCACCAACAGCGACATCTATCTCTACGACATCGCCACCGGTGAAACCCGCAACCTCTCCGAGGGCATCATGGGCTACGACCAGAACCCCGTCTTCTCCCACGACGGCACCATGGTGGCTTGGGAAAGCATGGAACGCGACGGCTACGAAAGCGACAAGCTGCGTCTGATGGTCCTCGACCTCGCCTCCGGCCAGAGGGTCGACCTCACCGAGAAGTTCGACTACAGCGTCGGCAACATCCGCTGGTCCGACGACGACAAGGAACTCTTCGCCGTCGTCTCCTATCGCGGCATGAGCGAAATCTTCGGCTTTAATCTTGAAACCAAAGCCATCCGCCAGCTCAGCCACGGCTACCACGACGTCGTCGGCATCGACCTCAACGGCACCACCATCATCGCTACCCAGCAGTCCATCCAGTACCCCAACACCCTCTACCGTTACAACACCACCGACTCCCTCGCCGAAGGCACCAAACTCTCCACCTTCAACGACGACGTCCTCTCGCAGGTGCGCATGGGCAAAGTCGAGGAGTGCTACGTGAAGACCGTCGACGGCAAGGACATGCTCACCTGGCTCGTCTACCCCTACGACTACGACTCCACCAAGACCTATCCCGCCCTCCTCTTCTGCGAAGGCGGCCCCCAAAGCCCCGTCAGCCAGTTCTGGAGCACCCGCTGGAACTTCGAGGTCATGTCCGGCGCCGGCTACTTCGTCATCGCCCCCAACCGTCGCGGCGTCCCCGGCTTCGGCATGGAATGGCTTGAGCAGATCTCCGGCGACTACGGCGGACTCTGCATGAAGGACTACATGGCCGCCACCGACTGGGCTGCATCCCTGCCCATGATCGACCGCGAACGCATCGGTGCCTGCGGCGCCTCCTTCGGCGGCTACAGCATCTACTGGCTCGCCGGACACAACCACGACGTCAAAGGCTACAACGAGGGCCGTCGCTTCAAAGCCTTCCTCGCACACAACGGCATGTTCAACTTCGAACAGCAGTACCTCGAAACCGAGGAAATGTGGTTCGACAACTGGGACCTCGGTGGCCCCTACTGGGACTGGAACAACCCCCGGATCAAGAAGAGCTACAGCAACTCGCCCCACCTCTTCGTCGACAAGTGGAACACCCCCATCTGTGTCATCCACAGCGAATTCGACTTCCGCATCGTCGCCTCCGAAGGCATGGCCGCCTACAACGCCGCCCAGATGCGCCACATCCCCAGCCGCTACCTCTATTTTCCCGACGAGACCCACTGGGTGCTCAAACCCCAGAACAGCCTCCTCTGGCATCGCAACTTCATCGACTGGTTCGACCAGTGGCTCAAAAAATAACACTAAACGCATATCACCAACCCCCAAACAGCCCGCCGATTTCGGTGGGCTGTTTTCATATCTAACGCTTTGTACCCCAACCATCAGCCCACTAACACCTCAAGCCCGCCGATTTCGGTGGGCTTTTTTCGTATCTAACAGTTTGTAATCCAGATAGCTGTGGTTGCCAATAAATATTATTCACGCGCGAATCAAGAATTTTGCGTATCTTTGCACTCTAAAACAAGAACCGAAACACATGAAAGTAAAAGTCGGAATCGCACAAATGTCCTGCACCGAGGACAAAGCCCGCAACATCGAGCGCTACACCGGGAAAGTCCGCCAGCTCGCCGCCGACGGTGCCCAAATCATCTGCCTCCAGGAGCTCTTCGCCTCCCTCTACTTCTGCGACGAAGAACGCTACCAGAACTTCGCCCTCGCCGAGCCCGTCCCCGACGGCCCCACCTGCCGGCACTTCATGGCCCTCGCCCGCGAACTTGGCGTCGTCATCGTCTGCTCCCTCTTCGAAAAGCGCGCCGAAGGCCTCTACCACAACACTACCGCCGTCATCGACGCCGACGGCTCCTACCTCGGCAAGTACCGCAAAATGCACATCCCCGACGACCCCGGCTACTACGAAAAATTCTACTTCACCCCAGGCGACCTCGGCTACCGCGTCTTCAAAACCCGTTTCGCCACCATCGGCGTCCTCATCTGCTGGGACCAGTGGTACCCCGAAGCCTCACGCATCACCGCCCTCATGGGCGCACAGATACTCTTCTATCCCACCGCCATCGGCTGGGACGTCCGCCAGAACCAGGACGACAACCGCGAGCAGTACGACGCCTGGCAGACCATCCAGCGCTCCCACGCCGTCGCCAACGGCGTCCCCGTCGTCTCCGTCAACCGCACCGGCCTTGAGGGCGGCATGCAGTTCTGGGGCGGCAGCTTCATCACCAACGCCTTCGGTCGCATCCTCTACCAGGCTCCCCACCTCCAGGAAGCTCTCCATGTCCAGGAGCTCGACCTCGACCAGACCGACCACTACCGTCGCCACTGGCCCTACCTCCGCGACCGCCGCATCGACTCCTATGCCCCCATCCTCAACCGCTACATCGACGAATAACCCATCACTCATCACTCATCACTCAACACTCATCACTCATCACTCATCACTCATCACTCAACACTCATCACTAATATGAATCCAAAAGAACAAGGCTACTATATGCCCGCCGAATGGGCTCAGCACGAAGCCACCTGGCTCACCTATCCCAAGAACCCCGACTCTTGGCCTGGCAAGATAGAGACCATCTATCCCTCCTACCACCTCTTCGTCAAAACCCTCGCCGAGTGCGAGCAGGTCCACATCAACGTCGACCACCAGCCCATGGCCGACCATGTCGCCAACGAACTCGCCAAAATCGGCGCCAACATGTCGAACATCCATCTGCACCTCATCCCCAGCAACGACGCTTGGTGCCGCGACCACGGCCCCGCATTCCTCCTCAAAAAGGGTGGGGGAAAACGTGCCATCGTCAACTGGAACCACAACGCCTGGGGCGGCAAATACCCCTACGAGCTGGACACCGAGGTGCCCCTGCGCATCCACGACCTCATGCCCGACATGCCGCTCTTCTCGCCCGGCATCGTCATGGAAGGCGGCAGCATTGACGTCAACGGCTGCGGCGACCTCCTCACCACCACCTCATGCCTCCTCAACCCCAATCGCAACCCTCAGCTCAACCAGGACCAGATTGAGCAGTATCTCCGCAACTACTACGGCGTCGACAACATCATCTGGCTCGGCGACGGCATCGTCGGCGACGACACCGACGGACACGTCGACGACCTTACCCGTTTCGTCACCCCCGACACTATCCTCACCGTCGTCGAACACGACGCCTGGGACGAAAACTACGAACCCCTGCAGCGCAACCTCCAGATGCTCAGCCGCTGCCGTCTTGCCAACGGCAAGCAGCCCACCATCGTCGAAATGCCCATGCCCGACCTCGTCTTCTACGACAACCAGCGTCTCCCGGCCTCCTATGCCAACTTCTACATTGCCAACGGCAAGGTTATCTTCCCCACCTACCGCTGCCTTGCCGACAACGAAGCCGCCTATATCCTCGAAGCCCTCTTCCCCGACCGCGAAATCATCGGCATCGACTCCACCGACATCATCTGGGGACTCGGCTCCTTCCACTGCCTCTCCCAGCAGATGCCGGCAATCAGTTAAGAGTTTAGAATTAAGAGTTAAGAGTTTGGAATGAAAAAGATTCTCCTTTTTGCAATAATATCACTTTTCAATTTTCAACTTTCATTCTCCCAGGCGCCCTTCATGCCCGACACCATCACCCCCGGCCAGGCGCGCCTCGACCAGGTGATGCGCATCGTCGACGGTAACTATACTGAGACCCCCGACATGGACCGCCTCTCCACCGAAGCCATCAACGCTGTCCTCAAAGCCCTCGACCCCCACAGCGTATATATCGCCGCCAAGGACGTGGAGCGTGCCAACGAGGGCCTCAACGGCAACTTCGAAGGTGTAGGCATCAGTTTCCAGATAGTGGCCGACACCATCGTCGTGCAGTCCGTCATCGACGGTGGCCCCTCCGAAAAGGTAGGCCTCATGGTGGGCGACAAGATTGTCGGCATCGACCGTAAACCCGCCACTGGCGACAGCATCAACAACCAGTTCGTATTCAACCATCTGCGCGGCAAGAAAGGCACCGTCGTCTCTCTCGACATCCTGCGCCAGGGAACCATCTATAACTTCGAGATCACCCGCGACAAGGTGCCCATCTATTCGGTCGACACATGGTTCATGGCCGACTCCACCATCGGATACATCCGCCTCACGCGCTTTGCACGCACCTCCGTCAGCGAGTTCCGCAAGGCTCTGCGCGACCTCGAAAAGCAGGGTATGACGTCCCTCATCCTCGACCTCCGCGGCAACACCGGCGGTTTCCTCGACATCGCCTGCGGCCTCGCCAATGAGTTCCTCGAACGCAACCAGCTCATTGTCTATCAAGAAGGCCGGCGCACCCCCCGCCAGAACTACAACGCCAACGGCCGCGGACGCTTCCGGGCCGAACGCGCAGCGAACGGCGCCATTATTGGCGGCCGCCTCGTCGTCCTTATCGACGAAGGCTCCGCCTCCGCCTCCGAGATTGTCTCCGGCGCCGTGCAAGACTGGGACCGCGGCACCATCATCGGTCGTCGCTCTTTCGGCAAAGGCTTGGTGCAGCGCATGTTCCCCCTCAGCGACGGCGGGCAGCTCCGACTCACCACCGCACGCTACTACACCCCCTCCGGCCGCTGCATACAACGCCCCTACGACAAGGGTTCCGACGCCTACCGCGACGACCTCACCGAGCGCTATAAACACGGCGAACTCGTCAACGCCGACTCCATTCATCTGCCAGACTCGCTGAAGTATCGCACCGCCAGCGGCCGCACCGTCTACGGCGGCGGCGGCATCATGCCGGATATCTTCGTCCCTATGGACACCATGCGCCTCTCCGACTACTACATCTCCCTGCGTGGCAAAGGGTTACTGAACACTGTCCCCCTGCAATGGGCCGATGCCCACCGCAAGGATCCCCGTGTGAAAACCTTCGAACTCTTCCTCGAGAACTACGACTCCTTCGACCTCGACGCCCGGCTTGCCGCTGCGGCCATCGAGAAGGGCGTTGTGCGCGACACCGCGAAAGAAGCCGCCGAACCCCAACGCATAGCCCACAGCGACCAGTATATGGCCCTGATGCTCAAAGCCCAAGTGGCCAAAGACCTCTTCGGCATCGAGTACTATTACAAGGTGATGAAGGACATCGACGACCCCTTCCTCCGTGCAATGGAGTTCCTGCAGAATAAAAAATGATTATCCTTTTGTCATAGCGGCCCCGGGTCCGTGGGCGTGTACCCATGGCCGGCAGTCGCCGCGCTCTCGTGGATCTCCACGGGCGCTGTGGATATGATCTCACCTGTCTCGGTATCAACCGTTTCCTGCGTCTCGGCCACCTCGCC
>DGTB01000197.1 GCA_002394185.1 Bacteroidales bacterium UBA4347
ACAATATAAGATATGCCGAATTGGACACGACTTGGCCAGGGGTTGGGTGGGGGAGGGGTGGAAGGGGTTTTGGAGGGGTGTTGAAAAAGTTTTTTTTTTATATTGAAAAAAATGTGTATTTTTGCAGCATGATTACTAACAAAGACATGGCCGCACAGATGGCCGAATTCTTATTGACTGTGAAAGCGGTAAAGCTCAACAACGAGCACCCTTTCACCTGGGCCTCGGGCCGAAAATCACCGATTTATTGTGACAACCGGGTGACGTTATCGTATCCGGAAATCAGAACTTTTATCCGCCAGCGTTTCTCGGAGATAGTGAGCGACACGTGGGGCGACGTCGACGTCATTGCCGGCGTGGCCACGGGCGGCATCGCCCAGGGCGCCCTGGTGGCGCAGGAGCTGGGCAAGCCCTTTGTCTACGTGCGTTCGGAGCAGAAGAACCACGGCTTGACCAACCAGATAGAGGGCGAGATCCACGAGGGGCAGTCCGTCGTGGTCATCGAGGACCTCGTCTCCACCGGCAAGAGCTCGCTCATCGCCGTCAAGGCGCTGAGGGAGAAGGGCTGCGTGGTGAAAGGCATGGCCGCCATCTTCACCTACGGTCTGCAGGTGGCTGCCGACAACTTCAAGAACGAGGATGTCGAGCTTGTCACGCTGACGGACTACGACACGCTCATCGACGTGGCCCGCGAGCGCGAATACATCCGCCCGGAAGCCATGGAGAGCCTGGCCAAATGGCGCCTCAACCCCGAGCAGTGGAGCAAAGATCACGGCGAATGAAAAAAAGGCTTATAGGACTTATAGCGCTTATAGGGCTAATAGGTCCTATAGGACTTCGGGCACAGGACAGCGTGATGCGTGTGCAGGTGGCCGACGGCGTGGAGGTGGAACTGGTGTGGGTGGAAGGCGGCAGCTTCACGATGGGCAGCAATGCAACCCCCAAGGGCGTCAAGCTGAACTACGCGTTGGCACGTCCGGAGCACAAGGTGACCGTCGACGGCTACTGGATTGGCCGCTACGAGGTTACGCAGGCGCTGTGGAAAGCTGTCATGGGCGAGAACCCGTCGAAGTTCCGTGGCGACAACCTGCCTGTGGAGACCGTCTCGTGGACCGAAGCCCAGCAGTTCGCCATGCGGCTGAGCCAGATGACAGGCCGCCGTTTCCGCCTGCCGAGCGAGGCCGAGTGGGAGTACGCGGCCCGTGGCCGCAGCAAGGGCAAGCCCTATGCCGGCTGCGACCGTGGACAGCTGGACAACCACTGCTGGTACTGCGTGAACAGCGAGGGCTCCACGCACCCCGTCGGACAGCTCCAGCCCAACGAGTTGGGGCTCTACGACATGAGCGGCAACGTGGCCGAATGGTGCCAGGACTGGGTGGAGGCGTACACGCCGGAGGAGCAGACCAATCCCCGCGGCCCGCGCCAGGGCGAGAACCGTGTGCTGCGCGGAGGCCACTACAACAGCACCTCGGCGGCCTGCACCGTGTATGACCGCGGCTGGTATCTGCCAAGCGGCAAATACGAGCTCTACGGGCTGCGGATTGTGATGGAGGAGGGCGAGTGACCGCCTGCGTGTTAGAACAAATGCTCGAGTAAAGCAAAGAAATGAAGATAAAGGATCTTGAATTCGAACCGTTCATCGGCGAAGCCGAGCTCTCCGAGGCTGTGCTGCGGGTGGCAGAGAGAATCAATGCCGACTACCAAGGCCGCAAGGTGATGCTCTGCCCGGTGCTGACGGGCAGCTACATGTTCTTCTCCGACCTGAGCAGGCGGCTGACGGTTGAAAACGAGGTGTGTTTTGTGAAGTACACGAGCTACGAGGGCACCTCGTCGACGGGCACGGTGAGTGCCGTGCTGCCGTTCCCGGAGAGGGTGAGAGGCAAGGATGTGCTGATAGTGGAAGACATCGTCGACACTGGAGTGTCGATGGACCATATGCTGCAGGAGGTCAGGAAGCTGGAGCCGCGGAGTGTCCGCGTATGCGCACTCTTCTCCAAGCCCGGGTGCCTGCAGCGCGACATTGTGGTGGACTATGTGGGGCGCGAGATAGGTAATGAATTTATCGTGGGCTACGGACTGGACTACGACCAGGAGGGGCGCACGCTGAAGGAAGTGTATGTGGTGAAGGGTTAAGAGTTAATGATTAAAGGAGAAATGAAAAGAATCAGACTATTGTTGATGGCTGTTGCGATGGTGGGTCTGTGGGGCTGCAACGACGAGGAGGTGCACATCAATGTGGACCCCGCCATGCTTTATGGACAGTGGAACCAGGACAATTCGCAGTATTATTGGACGTTCAACAGTGACGGAACGGGCACCAAGGTGAACCGCGGCGAGGTGGAAGAAGGCGACGAGAACAATGGCGATTTCACGTGGACGTTGAGTGATGGCGACCAGTTGGAGACTGTCTTTACCGGCGGTGGCGAATTGGGCGGTATCTACATCAACAAGACTTATACCATCAGGGAAATATCCACCACAACCCTCCGTTGGGAAGACATCTACGGCAGGGTCACTCCATTCACAAAAGTTAATTAGCCATGAGTATCAAGAAAGGTTGGAAGATTACATGGATTGCACTGGGCTCATTGTTGGGCCTTGTTGTGTTGACAGTGGTAGTGGCTCTGTGGCTTGTCTTTACGCCGAGCAAACTGACCAAGATTGTGAATGGCATGGTGGGCAATTTCATCACCTGCGACGCGAAGTTCGGCAATGTGGACCTGACGCTGTTGTCGACATTCCCCGATGCGGGACTGAAGATTGAGGATGTGGTGATAGTAAACCCCGGCAAGGGCCCGATAGTGGACTGTGTGCAGAATGACACGGTGGCGAAGATCGGCAGCTTGACGGTAGGCATCGACGTGAAAGCCTTCCTGAAGGAAAACAAGGTTATTGTGCATCAAGTGGTGCTGGAGGATGCCGATGCCAACCTCTTCATTGCCAATGACGGAACGGCCAACTTTGACATCTTCCCCAAGAGCGAGGACAAGGAAGACGACACCACGACGGCATCGTTGCCCGAGTTGATAGACTTGAAAAAAATCAAGATAGAGAACCTCAATGCCACTTTCTTGGACTACAAAGACGGTATGAGCGCCGAAGTGGCAGGTGTGGACATGAACCTCAAAGGTTCTATGAAACAAGAGGATATTGTGGCCGACCTGAAGTTGGGGATAAACCAATTGTTTTTCGCCCAGGGTGGGGATCAGCCGAAGCTGACGGCTCATGCCTCGGGACTTGAAATGAAAGTGGACGGAAAGAAAGAGGGCGAACATATCGATGCCGACATCAGGATTGACGGCAAGAATGTAGACCTGGACCAGTTGGACTCGTTGGGCAACCACACGCTGAAGGCTGTGCTCGGCGACCTGCTGTTGAAGGCCAAGGGCAACGGCGACATGGACGAGATGCGTTGCAAGCTGGACCTCGGCGTTGGCAAGGGCACCCTGAATGCCGCCGGCACCGAGATGGTCAACGAGA
>DGTB01000107.1:0-2366 GCA_002394185.1 Bacteroidales bacterium UBA4347
GACGAGCCCTGGTTCCGCGACCTGATGTACGAGACGGTGGAGCTCATCAAGGAGACCGGCTGCATCTGCGAGATAAACACCCGCGGCATCTACAAGGGCCGCCACAACGACTACTACCCCGGCCGCAGCACCATCCGCCACATGAACGAGCTGGGCATCCCCGTTATCGTCAGCACCGACGCCCACGCCCCCGACGACCTCCTCAAGACCGAAGGCTGCGAAGACTTCCTCCGCTCCATCGGCTACAAAGAAATCGTCACCCGCCTGCCCTAAACGCCCCCACCTAGACTCCTCCCGACCGAAGGCTGCGAGGCCCACCCCCACCCCTTCGGCCACAAATAGCCATGACAAAAAAAAGTCGCGACAGAGTGAGCCTGAAAGGCTCTAACAGATACAGCCCACCGCACCGCGGTGGGGATTGAACACCCATCCCATTTCCAGCAGCCTGTAAGGCTGCAACAGAAATAGCCCACCGCACCGCGGTGGGACGAACGCACATCCCATCTCCAGCAGCCTGTAAGGATGCAACAGATTCATATTGAGCCTCATGTTGTTGCAGCCCTACAGGCTGCGTTTGAAGGTCAACCCACCAATTACCAGGGTGTTGGGCAGCAATCTATATTACACGCCTACAGACTGTTGCTTCCCCATTTTATTTGTTGACAATTATCTTTTTTTATTTCTGTATTTTTTCGTATCTTTGCAATTCAAAATATTGAGCAAGAAAAGATGGCAAAGAAGAAAGAAATTATAGAAGAACCATTAGAGAAGCGCCTGTGGAAGGCAGCAGACAAACTTCGTAAGAATATCGATGCGGCAGAGTATAAGCACGTGGTGCTGGGTTTGATATTTCTACGTTATATATCAGTGTCTTTCGAACGCTTATATGCCGAACTGGTGAAGCAGCAGGCCGATGGCGCCGACCCCGAAGACCGCGAGGAATACCTGGCCGAGAATGTGTTTTATGTGCCGGAGAGTGCCCGCTGGTCTTATTTGGTGAACAATGCCAAGAACCCGCAGATAGGCAAGCTGATTGACGAGGCGATGGATGCCATCGAGCGCGAGAACCGCTCGCTGAAGGGTGTGCTGCCCAAGGTTTTTTCTCGTCCCAACCTCGACCCCACGTCGTTGGGCGAGCTGATAGACCTTATTGGCAACAGCACTTTGGAGAACACCAGCACGAAGAGCGCCGACCTGTTGGGGCATGTGTTCGAGTATTTCCTTGGCGAGTTCGCCTTGGCTGAAGGCAAGAAAGGTGGACAGTTCTATACGCCGCGCAGCGTTGTGGAGCTGCTGGTGACGATGCTGGAGCCTTATCAAGGGCGTGTGCTGGACCCCTGCTGTGGCTCTGGCGGTATGTTTGTGCAGAGCGAAAAGTTTGTGCGCCAGCATCAGGGACGTGTAGAGGATATCTCCATTTATGGTCAAGAGAGCAACCAGACCACCTGGCGCCTGTGCAAGATGAACCTTGCCATCCGCGGCATCGACGCCTCGCAGGTGAAGTGGAACACCGAAGGGTCTTTCCTCAATGATGCCCACAAGGACGTAAAGGCCGACTATGTCATCGCCAACCCGCCATTCAACGACAGCGACTGGAGCGGCGACCAGCTGCGTGGCGATGCCCGCTGGCAGTATGGTGTGCCGCCCACGGGCAATGCCAACTTCGCCTGGATACAGCATTTCGTCTACCACTTGGCACCCAAGGGACAGGCAGGCTTCGTGCTGGCCAAAGGGTCGCTGACTTCCAAGACCGGTGGCGAGGGCGAGATTCGCCGCGCGCTTATCGACAAAGGTCTTATCGCCTGCATCGTCAACCTGCCGGCCAAGCTGTTCCTCAACACGCAGATTCCTGCCTGCCTGTGGTTCGTCCGCCGCAACCGAAGCAAGAGGACAGGGGAGATCCTTTTTATCGATGCCCGCAATATGGGGCATCTCATCAACCGCCGCACGCGCGAGCTGACCGAGGACGACATCAGCACAATTGCCGACACCTACCACCGTTGGCGCGACGAGTCCACGGACTATCAAGATGTGCCCGGCTTCTGTGCCTCTGTGCCCGTCAGCCGTGTGGCTGAGCTGGACTATGTGCTCACCCCCGGCCGCTACGTCGGTCTGCCCGAAGAGGAAGACGACTTCAATTTCGCCGAACGCTTCACCACCCTCCGCGCCGAGTTCGAAGAACAACTGAAAGAAGAAGAACGCCTGAACAAGCTGATACTGGAGAACCTGAGTAAGGTAAAAATTGATTAAGCTATACGGATTATGGAAGAGAATAATATTATCATATATAATACTGATGATGGTAAAGCCAGGGTTACGCTGTATGCTAAAGATGGCTCAGTTTGGATGAACCAGAGTCAGCTTGC
>DGTB01000107.1:2440-2639 GCA_002394185.1 Bacteroidales bacterium UBA4347
GAACTTTTTGACACCTCCAAGCAAAATATCGGTCAACATATCTCTTCAATATTGAAAGACAATGAGTTGTCAGAAGATTCAGTTGTAAAGAATTACTTTACAACTGCTGCAGATGGGAAGAATTATAACGTCACTTTTTATTCGTTGGAAATGATTCTTGCCATCGGTTTCCGAGTGCGTAGCAAGCGTGGCACTCAGT
>DGTB01000180.1:0-2660 GCA_002394185.1 Bacteroidales bacterium UBA4347
CAGTTCTTCTTCTTCGAGAAGGAGAAGAAGTTCGGTGGCATGCGCGGTTTCGACATCGCGAAGAGACTTGCCGGCGAGACGCCGGCGCTCCAAATCTTGCTAAATACAACGGTGTGGGACATCCTCGAAGGGCCGCGCATTGCGGTGAAGAACGTCGTCAACGGCCAGATGGCCTACATCGACGCGCAGCATCTGGTGGTGGCTGCGGGTGCGGTGCCGTTCATGCCGCCGTTCGAGAACGACGATGTGCCGGGAGTGTACACCGCCGCCGTGTTCCAGAAGATGATGAACCAGGAACACACCCTGCTGGGCAAGCGCGTGCTGACCGTCGGCGCGGGCAATATCGGCTACCTGACCTCCTACCAGGGCATGCAGGCCGGGGCCACCATACGGGCCATCATCGAGGCGCAGCCCCGCGAGGGCGGTTTTCCCGTGCAGGCCAACCGTGTGCGCCGTCTGGGCATCCCCATCATGACGGGCTACACGCTGCTGCGCGCCATCCCCAACGACGACCACACGGGCATCAAGGGCGCCGTCATCGCGCGGTGCGAGAACTTCAAGCCTATCCCCGGCACCGAGCAGGTGATTGACGACATCGACATCATCAATATATGCACGGGCCTTGTGCCCGACAACCAGCTGCTCACCAAGGGCAAGGAACTCTTCGGACATCACGTCTATGGTGCCGGCGACGCCGTGCGCATAGGCGAGGGCACCAGCGCCGTGCTGCGTGGCAAGCAGGTGGCCTACGAGATTGCGCAGGAGATGGCCATCCGGTTCGACTACGACGAGTATCTGGACGTTTCGCGCCAGTATATCGACTCGCAGCAGCACCCCGTGCGCCTGCGCGAGCAGCCCCTGCTGCCCACCGAGGAGCGCATGGCCGCCAAGCCCTTTGTGCAGATCGACTGCCTCTACGGCTTCGCCTGCAATCCCTGCACCTTCAGCTGTCCGCAAGGAGCCATCAGCAAACCCACCACCAGCAGCACGCCGACGGTGGACTACGACAAGTGCATCGGCTGCATGGAGTGCGTCAACCACTGCCCGGGCTTGGCCATCTTCGGCTACAATGTGCAGAAGAACTGGTGCTTCCTGCCTGTGGAATACGAGGTGGAGGAGGGCAGGGAGGTCTACCTGGTGGACAACAACGGCAAGCCCGTGGGCGAAGGCGTGGTGGAGAAGGTGATGAAGAAAGAGAACAAGACCAATGTGGCGAGGGTGAGAGTGGAGAAGGTCGACGGCCGGATGACCGACATTAAGGGTTTCATCGCCAAGGACCGCTATCCGGGACCACTCAGCCACTCAGCTATCCAGTCACCCAGCCACCCGGAACCCACCTACATCTGCCACTGCGAGGACATCACCGACCGGCAGGTGCTGGAGGCCGTGGGCGACCGCAAGTACATCTCCGTCGACGAGCTGAAGCACATCACCCGCATGGGTATGGGCCCCTGCCGCGGCAAGCGCTGCATTGCCCGTGCACGGCAGCTGCTGCGCTCGCACGGCATCGAGCTTACTGGCGACGCCACGCCGCGTGCGCCGCTGAGCAATCAGGTGACCCTGGGCGACCTCTACACCGAGGGCCGCAAGGAGGTCTTCGTCTTCCCGAAGGGCAACGAGGTGCATCGCGAGCGGGTGAGGGTGCTCATCGCTGGTGGCGGCATCGCGGGCAGCGGATTGTTCCGCTACTTCAGCGAGGCGGGCTTCAACCCCGTGCTGGTCAACTGGAGCCGCGGAGCCTCGTGGCGCAACATCGGCGGTGGACGTCCGGCATTCAGCAATCCTGACATTGCCGACATCGCACAGCACAGTCATGAGATATTCAAGCAAATACAGTCGGTATACAACATCAACTACAAACCTACGCGCTATGTGAACCTGGTGCACGACGAGGCAACATACAAAGCCCTCGACGCCAGCCGCGCCTGGAGCGACGCCTACATGGTGGACCGCAAGGACTTCAAACGGGAGATATCGCCCCTGTGGGACGACAGCAAGACGACCTACAGCCACGCCCTGATGACGCGCGACTGCTGGCAGGCTACGCCGGGCCGCGTGATAGACTACATCCGTGGCATCGGCAAGAGCCTCGGCGGTCGTGTGTACGAGGACTGCGAGCTGCTGCACGTGCAGCGCATCGACGGTGGCCGCACGCTGGCCCTGGTGCGCACCCACGAGGGCAAGTACGTGGAATACGACTGCGAGCACTTTGTCAACTCCATGGGCTGGGGAGCCGAGCGTTTCACCGACATGCTGGGCATCGACACGGGCCTCTACCCCGTGAAGCACCAGGCCTTCATTACGCGTAGGCTGCCTCTGATGGGCGTGAACGGCGACGCACTGGACATGATTATCGACCGTCGTCACTACAAAGGATTCAGCGCCGTCTACGGCCAGCAGTTCGCCCACACGGGTCAAATCATCGGCTGCGCCAGTCCCGACACCGACGCCTACGAGACTCGCCAGAACATCAAGTACAACAGCAAGGAGTTTCTGGAGATAGTCTCCGAGGTCTTCGCCGAGTGGATTCCCGGCCTCAAAGAGGTGAGCTTCCTGGCCGTCTGGGCGGGTCGCTACACGGAGCCGCGCTACATCGTCGACCCCGAGGTGGGCCTCCTCACCGGCCTCCGCGGCCACGGCTTCATGCTCGGCCAGTACCT
>DGTB01000180.1:2710-12033 GCA_002394185.1 Bacteroidales bacterium UBA4347
TCGGCCAGTACCTTGCCAAACTCTACGTGGACAAGTACCTCGGCCGCGACGTGCCCTCCTACATGAAAGACCTCGCTCTCTCCGGCCACGGCCTGAGTGAAAATGCCTTCAAGTAGAAGGAACGGCATTTTTCTCGAATAATTCCATAAAAATACGTATATTTGCATTGCCGAAAAAGTAATGTAAATATGCGTATTTTATTGAAATATAAACAGATTGTATTGATGATGCTCCTGCTGTCCCCTGTTGTGGCGGCAGCGCAGTTGGTGGAGACGACCAGCGTGCAAGGACGTGTGCGCGATGCTGAAACGAACGAACCGATACCTTTTGTGCAAATTGTGTTTGAAGGGTCGACAATCGGGACGGAAACAGATATGGACGGCAAGTTCACGATTAGCAACACGCAGGGGCTGACGAAGTTGCAGTTCCGCATGATGGGCTATGAGGCACAGAGCTATAAGGCTGTGAAGGGAAAAACGAAGAAGCGTGTGACAGTAAAGATGGTGCCGCGTGGCAAAACGTTGCAGGCTGTTGAGGTGACCGCCAAGAAGGGCAGCGGCAAATACAGTCGCAAGCACAACCCGGCGGTGGAATTGGTGAAGAAGGTTATCGCCAAGAAGGAGGAGAACCGATTGGAGAGTGCCGACCAATACCACCGAAAGGTTTACGAGCGCCTGTCGATGTCGTTGGACGATTTCAATCCCGATTTCGAGGGGAAGCGCATTTGGCGGAAGCTGAGCTTCTTGGAGAAATATATCGACGAGACGGAGTTCGATGCGACACCTATCTTGGTGGTGTCTATGCGTGAGGCTTTGGCGGAGGAGAGCTATAGGAAAAGTCCGTCGCTGAGGCGTCGACTGGTGACAGGAAAGCGTATGGAGGGTCTGGATGAGGTGATGGAGGATGAGGGAATGGATGCCAACATCCAGGCAATGTTCACGCCGGTGGACATCTACGATGGTGACATAGAGTTGATGCTGAATCATTTCACGTCGCCGCTGTCGCCGCTGCTGGCTGTTACGTTCTACAAGTACTATATCACCGACACGACTTTTGTGGACGGGCAGAAATGTGTGGAATTGAGTTTCGTGCCGGCCAACCAGCAGAGCTACGGCTTCACGGGACGAATGTATGTGTCGTTGGACGCAGACAGCAGTTTTGCACTGACGAAATATGTGATGACGGTGTCGCCCCATGTGAACCTGAATTTTGTGCGCGACCTTTCCATCGTGCAGACTTTCCACCGCGACTCGACGGGTCGTTATTTGCCTTACCGGTGTGATACGTATGGCCGTATGTATATTTCCAAGCGCATTCAGGAACTTTATGTGCACCAGATGCGAGTATACACCGAATACGACTTGAGCGATACGGCCAATATGTTGCCGGACAGCCTGTTCTCGGTCTTTGAGCACGAGGTGGTGTTACCGCGCAAGGACCTGATGCGCTACAAGAGCGAGTTCAACGAACGGCGGCCTGTGAAGCTGTCGGCGAAGGAGACGGTGTTGGACAGCATGTGGGTGGAGTTGAGACGCCTGCCGGAGTTTAGGGCCCTGAAGGCCACGGGCGAAGTGCTGGCCAGTGGCTATATCCCCACGCATCGCAAACGCAGCGAGAGCCGTTTCGACCTTGGCCCTGTGTTCAATTTCCTCAGCTACAACCATCAAGAGGGCTGGCGTGTCCGCCTGGGAGGTATGAGCAAAGCAACGTTGAGTCCGCGCCACTTCATTGAGGGTTATGTGGCCTATGGTTTCCGCGACCAGCGCCCAAAGACGAACCTGACCTATACCTACACCTTCGACGACAAGGACCGCCACGTGCATGAGTCCCCTTACAGCAGCATCAGCCTCAACGCCACCTACGAACTGGAGACCCCCGGCCAGAGCTATGACAATTTCGACCGCGACAATATCTTCTCCTCCTCGGACCGTGAACTGAACGTGCAGTATGTGGCTCAAGCCTTGTTGCGCTTGCGCAAGGAGTGGAAGAGCCACATCCGTTTCGACACGTGGGTGGCAGCCCGCCACTATCAGCCCGCCGGATCGTTGGAGTACCTGCAGTATCAAGCTGATGGGTCGCTGAAGAAGGTGGACTACTTCACCGAGGCCGAGTTCCATACGGCCTTGAGTTTCACGCCCAACTTCGCCGCCGGTACACGTCGCCGCGAGACGCAGAGCAATCTCCGTCGCGATGCCCCCACTATCTCGCTGGCACACAACATCAACCTTGTCGACGGCGAGACACTCATCCAGAGCACTTCCTTCTCGGCCGACAAGCGCTTCTGGCTGTCCTCTTTCGGCCACATCGACGCCAAACTTGTCTCCGGTGTCATTTGGAACCGTGCCCCCTATACGCGTCTTTACATCCCTTCCGGCAACTCCAGCATCTACATAGCCAACAATGCCTTCAACACCATGAAGCCCATGGAGTTCATCATGGACCAGTATGTGGCCTTCTTTGCCACCTACCACCTGAAGGGCTGGATTCTGAACCGCATACCTCTCATCAACCGCCTGCGGTTGCGCGAGGTGGTCGGATTCAACTTCCTCTACGGCGGCCTCACCTCCAAAAACGACTTCTACGGCGACCGTACAGGCCTCTACCAGATGCCCGAGGGTACAAAACCCTTTGGCACAACACCCTATATGGAATACAGCATTGGCGTGGAGAACATTCTTAAGTTCCTCCGTGTCGACTTTGTGCGGCGTCTCAGCTACCTCGACGGCCTGGAGGGGTGGGACCGCTGGTTTGTTCGCATCGACTTGAAGTTCTCGCTGTAGTTCGAGGACAGGAATGATTGGAGAAACATTTATTATGGTTAGACTGAAAAACAATTATATATGAAGAAGCTTGCATCATTGTTTTTTGTTTTATATATCTCATTCTCTCTCACTCATGCCCAGGAGGAGCGGCAGTATGTGAGCTGGGGTATTGTTGGAGGTCCCAACCTTTCGTCGTACATCATGCGCGTCGACCCGCTGTTGCGCGACACCCTCATCGCCGACACCGTCCTCAATTCGCTGCCAGCCACGGGTATGAGTCTCGGATTGTTCCTTGATTATCATGTCACCAACGATTGGTACCTTCAGGCTAACAGCACGGCCACGCTGGAACAGGCTACACTCCGCTACAGCGACCACCACAGCCACATGCTCACCTTGGGCGCCGATGCGGGTCTCACCGTCTTCTATCGCCACCCCTGGCGCGGTGGTCATCTGCTCGTCGGTTTCGGCCCGTATTTCCATTTTGTGCTCTATTCTGCTGCCACCGAGGGCATTAACCTCTATCGTCGTCAGGTCTACACCGACCCGGCCACGGGCAAGTCGCGCTTTGCCATGAGCGATATCCATGCTGGTCTCGGACTTACTCTTGGCTATGAGTTCGCCCAACACTGGCTCGTCCAGGTCGACAGCCGCTTCGGCGTCACCGACATCCTTAACCTCTCCACCCCCGGCACCTATGTCTACCCGTTTAAAATCACCTTCGGCGTGGGTTGTCGTTTTTGATGTTTTTCGATAATAATTGGGTTGTTTGTAACACGCTGGTAAACAGTAGTGTTATCGTATCATCTTCTTCCCATCTTCTTACCTCGTTTTTACCCTCTTCATACCCTCCATTTCTATGGAAAAAGATGGTAGGTTTTTGGAGACTGTAGAGACGCGGCGTGCCACGTCTCCGCGCCGACATTGCCAACCAGGAGGCGGAGCCTACAAGGCGATGAAGGCGGCAACCTGTTCCAGATAGCGGCGGTCGGTGTCGTCGAAGGTGGCCAGCTCGCGGCTGTCGATGTCGAGCACGGCGACGACTTCGTCACCTCTGAACACGGGCACGACGATTTCGCTGCGGCTTTCACTGCTGCAGGCTATGTGGCCGGGGAACTGTTCGACGTCGGGCACCACCACGGTGCGGCGTTCTTTCCAGGCGGTGCCGCAGACGCCCTTGCCGTAGCCTATATGCACGCAGGCCAGCGGCCCTTGGAAGGGTCCCAGCACCAACTCCCCCTCTCCTTGGGAGATGGGTTGGGGTGAGGCCAAAACTCGATAGAATCCCGTCCACCAGAACCCGAATTCGTGGTGCAGCAGGGCACTGATGTTGGCCATCTTGGCTATCGTGTCGCTCTCGTCCTCGCAGAGGGCTTTGGCTTGAGGCAGCAGTGCGATGTATTTCTCTTCCTTGGTCATTTTTTTTTTATCAAGTTTTTTATATCTCCCGCTTCGCGAAATCCTGGAAATCTTGGAAATAATTCCCGCCGGTGGGCGGGGCGATTATATGGTTTATTTCTTCTTCTTCAGTTCTTTAACTGTTGCATAAGGCGCTTTGTCGATGAGGGTGATTTCGTACTGGTAGCGGCCGTCCTTCGATTGTGTATATCGCTTGTTGCCGTCGCAGTAGGGGTAGAGGGGGCGTGTGCCGTAGATGGCGTAGCCGTTCTTGTCGAGCCATTGGCCGATGGCCTCCATGCGCTGCAGGGCCTCAGGGGGCAGGTTGCCGTCGGGGTCGGGGCCCACGTTGAGCAGCAGGTTGCCGCCCTTGGCCACGACGTCGCAGAGCATGTGGATGAGGGTCTTGGTGCTTTTATAGTTGTCGTTGGGCACGTAGCTCCAGCTGTCTCCCATGGTCATGCAGGTCTCCCAGGGGTAGGGGAGGAGGGTGTCGGGCACCTGCTTTTCGGGGGTGCGGTAGTTCTCGTAGCGGCCGCCGACCGAGCGGTCCACGATGAGGGTCTGCGGATTGCGTTCGCGGGCGATGGAGGCCAGGCGGTGCATGTCCAGTTCCTGCACCTGGCCGCTGCAGCCCAGCCAGGGGCGTGTCTCGTCGTTGACGCTCCAGGCCGGACGCACCCATCCGCCGTCGAGCCAGAGAATGTCCACGGGGCCGTAGTTGTGCGTCAGCTCGTGGATTTGGTTGTAGGTGAACTCCTGATAGCGCTGCCAGCGCTCCGGGTGGTCGGCGATGGAGTAGTTGACGTTGCGGTCCGCCGTGGCCCATTCGTGGGCCCAGTAGTCGTCGCAGTGCCAGTCGGGCTTGCTGAAGTAGAGGCCTATCCACATGTTCTCCTTGCGGAAGGCGTCGACGATGGCGCGCGTGAAGTCGGTCTTCGCGGGGCTGTGCATGCTGGTGTAGTCGGTGTAGCGGCTGTCGAACATGCAGTAGCCGTCGTGGTGCTTGGTGGTGAAAACGAGGTACTTCATGCCGGCGTTCCTGGCCGCCGCGGCCCACTGCTGCGGGGCGAAGTGCCGGGGATTGAAGGTGCGGTTCAGGGCCTGGTAGGCCTTTTTGTACTCGTAGTAGTCGCCGTCCTTGGTGCCCTTGATGGGGCGTCCGTCGGCGCCGAGGCGCTCGCGGGTGATCCAGCTCTCGTTGCAGATGCTCCAGCTTTCCACCACGCCCCATTGGGCGTAGATGCCCCAGTGCATCATAAAGCCGAACTTCAGGTCCTGCCACTCGCCAATGCGCTCGACGATGGCCGGGTCGCTCTCCGGGATACTGTCGTGCTGCGCGTGGGAAATTGAAAATTGAAAATTGAAAATTGAAAGTACGGCTGCCGCCAAAAGGGTTTTGTATTTCATATGACTATTATTCGTTTAATATCCTTTGTGTCTGTTTATTTCCATGCTTTTCGACGCTCGTGTTTCATTGCAAAGGTACAAAAAATATTTAAAACTGCGCACTCAAATGTGCACTTTCCCCCAAAAACTGCGCACTGGACTGCGCAGTTTTTGTAAAATATTGCACGGTGGACTGCGCAGAATTGGCCGTTTTTCCACGCAGGAGAATATTCAATTTTGCCATGTCGGAAAATACTTGTATTTTTGCAACATGGTTTCTCTTTTTGTCGGCGGAAGGAACCCGGCATGGAACCGTGTAAAACATAGATAATTAGATAGAAAATGAATATAAAGCGGATTCTCCTTATGATGGCTGTGCTGGCATTGCCTTGCATGGCTTCGGCCTATGATTTTTCGGCTGTCACCCCTTCGGGCCACACGTTGTATTACAGCATTGTAAACGGCGAAGCCGAGGTTGCCAAGTGCAACTACAACTACCCAAATTATGGCAGTTCTTTGAACGGCGACTTGGTCATTCCGGACAGCGTTGTTTACAACGGCATTGTGTATCCGGTTACGTCGATTGGACACGAGGCCTTCGAGTATGCAACGATGCGGACGGTGCAGATTCCCAATACGGTAAGAACAATCGTCATGCGGGCTTTCGTTGCATGCGACAGCTTGACGTCCTTGGTGATTCCCAACTCTGTGACTTCCATTGGGCGTGGAGCTTTTGCCGGCAGTTTCAACATAGTGTCGATTACGTTGCCAGATTCGTTGACGATAATCGAGCAGGGGTTGTTTGAAAACGACACCTCCCTGGTCTCGGTGGTCATTCCCGATGCTGTTACCTCGGTTGGTTACGGAGCCTTTTCGCAATGTTATAGCTTGCGGAAGGTCGTCTTCGGACAGTCCGTTTCGAGCCTCGGCGGACTGATGTTCTGGAATTGTAGGAGTCTCGATACGCTGGTTTTCAAGTCGGATGTGGCTCCTTCGGTTGGGACAAACCTTTTTTATGAAACAAACGACAGTCTGCTGATCGATATTCCGTGTGGCACATACCATGCCTACCGTAGTGTCTTGGGAACGGCCCATACCTATCTATATCCCGCTGTCGGATTGACGATGACGGTCGCTTCCGACATGCCCGACTGGGGAACGGCGACGATTGTTATGGATGCTGATTCCCAGCATGTCCGTTGCGATTCGAGTGCTGTGGTTCAGGCCTTGCCAAACTATGGTTATCATTTTGTGCAATGGAGTAATGGCAGCACGTTGTCGACCGACACTTTGTTCCTTACGGGCGACAGCACGTTGACGGCCACCTTTGCCAAAAACAGGTATACATTGACCACGCTCAGTTCCGACACCAATATCGGTTCGGTAAGTGCAGGTGGTGAATTCGACTATTTGGATTCTGTGGTCGTGACCGCTACCGCATTGGCGCCATATCATTTCGTCATGTGGAGCGACGGCAATACGGAGAATCCCCGTACGGTAACAATCAACAGGAATATTGCCCTTACGGCCATTTTCGGTATCGATACCTTTGCGGTGCAGCTGTCGGTGGACAGTATCGCCCATGGCACGTTTACAGGCAACGGCCGGTACCCCTATGGCGCAGCCGCTTCGGTGGTGGCCATACCTTACAGCGGATACCAGTTCTCGCATTGGAGCGATGGGTCGACGTACAACCCTTACACCTTTGCCGTTGTCGGCGATGTCCAGCTGACGGCGATTTTCTATGCCAACGGCACTCCCTATCAGGACACCCTTATCGTTCATGATACGATTGTCATTCACGATACAACCTATATCACGCTTACGGAGCACGATACAATCTGGCTCCATGACACAATCTATGTCACCGCTGAAGGCATAGACGACATCCAGACCATCGATGTACATGTCTTCCAGCGCAACGGCCGGATTGTGGTCGAGAGTGGCGACGGCAGCAGCCTGCCCGAAGTGATGGTGTACGATGTCGCCGGACGTCCTCTGCCGGCCCATGGCACGGATAGAGGGCCGTTGGCCAGTTTCGATGTCCCTGCAACGGGAGTCTACCTGGTGAAGGTGGGCAATGCTCCTGTGCGGAGGGTCGTGGTGGTTAGATAGTAATAGGATTTTACCTCCTGCGGTAGCGGAAGGGGATGTCGACGAGGTCTTTGTCGGCGCTGCTGAAGCCTACCTGTAGGGTCATCTGCGTGCCGTCGGCGGGTTCCTCCATGCGGTCGGTGGCGGGGTTGTACTGGCGGAACCAGAAAGGGTCCAGCTGGATGCTGACCTCGTCGCTTTCGCCGACGAAGAGGTGGCCTTCGCCAACGCCTACCAGCTGTTTGCGCGGGCCGTCGGGGTCGGAGGGGTTCTTCAGGTAGACTTGGACGATGGGACTGGTGATGCACTTGGGCATACGGCAGCTATCGGCATGCACGGTGGCGGTGACGGTGAGGCTGGCGGGGTCGAAGTTGACCTTGCCCAGGCGGCAGGAGCTGTAGTCCAGACCGTAGCCGAAGGGGAACAGCGGCTCGGCCTCCATGTAGCGGTAGGTGCGGCCCTGCATGGCGTAGTCGTCGAAGGGGGGCAGCTGGCGTGTGTTGCGGTAGAAGGTGACGGGCAGGCGTCCGAAGAGGGACCAGCCTGCGGGGAAGCACATCTGCCAGGCTACGGCGCTGCCCATGTCCTCGCCGCCGTACCAGGCCACGAGGATGGCGTCCGCCTCGTCCACCACCTCCTCCAGTCCCAGGGCGCTGCCCGTGCAGAGCAGCAGCACCAGCGGTTTGCCCGATTGCTTGAGACGACGGATGTCGGAGACCTGATAGGCCGGGAGCTCGATCTGGGTGCGGTCGCCACGGTAGAAGCCCGGCTCGTCCACCTGCAGCTCCTCGCCCTCCAGCTGGGGGCTGAGGCCGCCGGCATAGACGATGACGTCGGCGCTGTCGGCGGTGGCGACCAGCTGCAGCATGTTGCCTTTGCCGTCGCGGATGTTCAGGAGTCCTTCGCGGATGGAGACGGTATGGTCCGGGGTGCCGTTGTAGTTGCCCAGGGGCATGAGGGTGTCCGTGGCGTTGGGGCCTTCGAGGTAGACCCTGGTGCCGCGGGCCAGCGGCAGGGTGTTGTCGTTCTTCAGGAGCACCATGGAGGCGCGTTCGATGCCGAAGGGCACGGGCTCGCGGCACACCTCCTCCTCGGCGGGCATGGGCTCGTCGGTCACCGCCAGGCGCACCTTCAGCAGGCGGCGCACGTGCTCGTCAATCTTCGTTGCCGGCAGGATGCCGGCGCTCCATGCCTCGCGCAGGGCGGGCAGGCCGCTGCCGCATTCGAGGTCCACCTCGCGCCCGAAGGCGTCGCTGTAGGCCAGGGCGGCGGTGGCGTGGGTGCGGTGGCGGGGAATCACGGTGTCGGTCTCGTAGGCGTCGTTCAGCGCCCAGCAGTCGGTGACCAGGATGCCGTCGTACTGCCACTCATGGCGCAGTATGTCAAACAGTTCGCGATTGGTGCAGCAGGGCTCGCCGTTCAGGCGGTTGTAGCCGCACATCACCTGCGCCACGTCGCTGTTGCGGATGATGTACTCGAAGGCAGGCAGATAGGTGGTGCGCAGGTCGCGCTCGCCGACCTGCACGTTTGCCGTGTGGCGCGTGTATTCGGGGCCGCTGTGTACGGCGTAGTGCTTCAGGCAGGCGGCGGTGTTGCCCCCATGCAGCCCTTCGACGCAGGCGAGGCCCATGCGTGCGGTGAGGTAGGGGTCCTCGCCGTAGGTCTCATGGCCGCGGCCCC
>DGTB01000007.1 GCA_002394185.1 Bacteroidales bacterium UBA4347
GAACAATATGTAAACAATATAAAAACAATATAAGATATGCCGTATCGGGTACCTATTATCCCCCTGTCGGGTGGGGGAGGGGGTGGCCCAAAATGTGGAGGCGCAGCGTGCTGTGTATGGATCGCCGGAGTCCCGCCGGCAGGTTTCTCATGCAGCGTCTTTGCCGGCGGGACGTCGGCGCTCCATTTATTAACGGATAATCACATGGACATTGACGTTTATAATCAACGGCCATTGATGTTGGTTTGTTTTGTCGTGGAGCCGCGGCATGCCGCGGCTCTACAGGATGGGGTGGGGGTTGGGGAAAAATAAATTTTGCCATGTCGGTAAAAAGTCGTATCTTTGCAATTTTGTTGGGGGTGTGTGGTGTGGGTGAAATGTTGATTAAGAATTGAAAATAAAGTATATATGACAAAGATAGACGTACTGTTGGGCCTCCAGTGGGGCGACGAAGGCAAAGGCAAGATTGTCGACGTGCTGACGCCGCGCTACGACGTTGTGGCCCGCTTCCAGGGCGGCCCCAATGCCGGCCATACTCTCGAATTCAACGGTTCCAAGCATGTGCTGCACATCATTCCCAGCGGCATCTTCCACCAGGAGAAAATCAACCTCATCGGCAACGGCGTGCTCATCGAGCCGCGCATTTTCCGTCAGGAGATCGAGGCGTTGGCCGAGAAGGGTGTCGACGCTGTGAAGAACCTCTTCATCAGCAAGAAGGCCCACCTCATTCTGCCGAGCCACCGCATGATGGACGCCGCCAACGAGCAGGCCAAGGGCAACAGCAAGATTGGTTCGACGCTGAAGGGCATCGGCCCCGCCTACACCGACAAGATTGCCCGCACGGGCATCCGCGTGGGCGACATCATGGCGCCGGATTTCATCGAGCGCTACGGCCAGCTGAAGCGTCAGCACCTGATGATGGCCCACGCCATGGGCTTCGATGTGGAGCAGTTCCGCATCGACGGCATGACGCTCGGCGAGTACGAGAAGGTGTGGCTCGAGAGCCTGTCCACGCTGAAGCGTTTCCGTTTCGTCAACAGCGAGTACTTCATCAACCAGTGCCTCCGCGAGGACAAGAAGGTGCTGGCCGAGGGCGCGCAGGCCATGATGCTTGACATCGACTTCGGCACCTATCCCTTTGTCACCTCGAGCAATACCATCACCGCCGGCGTGTGCACCGGTTTGGGTGTGGCGCCCAGCGCCATAGGCAAGGTGATGGGCATCACCAAGGCCTACTGTACCCGCGTGGGTGCAGGTCCGTTCCCGACGGAGTGCTTCGACGAGGTGGGCAGCCGCCTCTGCGAGCTGGGCCACGAGTACGGTGCCACCACCGGCCGTCCGCGCCGTTGCGGTTGGCTGGACATCACCGCTTTGCGCTACGCCTGCATGATCAACGGCGTCACCGAACTCTACGTCACCAAGCCCGATGTGATGAACGACTTCGACACCGTCAAGATGTGCACCGCTTACGATATCGACGGCCAGCGTACCGAGGAGATACCCTTCGAGTACAACACGGCGAACATAGTCCCCGTGCTGACCCCCTACGAGGGCTGGAAGCAGAGCCTCGAAGGCATCACCGCCTACGACCAGCTGCCGGAGCGTCTGCGTACCTATCTGGCTGCCGTCGAAGAGCGTACGGGTGTTCCCATTGCCGCCGTCAGCATCAGCCCCGACCGCAAGGACGTGGTGTTCAAGAACTGATTTTTCGCTGTCGGGGACAATAAAAATGGAAAGCCGGCGTTATAAGTTGCAATAAAATTCCCGCAAGGGGTACTGAATAAGAAAACCTAATGATATGAAGAAGATAGTTTTTGCCCTGGCGATGCTGCTCCCGCTGATGGTGGGCGCACAGACCAAAATCAAAGAGACCGCCGTGCCGCGCTCGGTGCTGCTGTCGCTCGAGAAGACCTATGACTCCTATAAGGTCAAAACCTGGTATCAGGCTCCGGGACAATATATTGCCGAAGTTATCATCGACGGACAGGAAGGTCGCAGCTATTTCACCGCCGGCGGCGACTGGCAGTATTCCTCCTTCCCCGTGAAGATGGAAGAGTGCCCCACGATGCTCACCAGCTACTTCACCAACAACTATCCCGGCTATCGCGTGAAGACCCTCGACTATGTGGAGGAAATGAGCGGTGACAACTACTACCGCATGATTATCACGAAGAAAGGCATCTCCGATACGGACTTTGAAATGATATTCGACACGCGTGGAAAGTTGCAGAAGAGCAATGCTCCCGACCCCGCGGCCGTCAAGCGCGACTACTATACGCACAACAATCCCGACGCCACGGACGACGAAATCACCAAGGCCACCAAGACCGAGACCAGCCGCCACCGCGGCCGTCCCGCCCCCAAGGTGGACGAGCCTCAGGTGGAAGCCTTTGCCCCTTGCCAGGCTGCCGTCGACAACTTCGAGAAAGCCATCGGCAAGAAACGTTGCAAATCGGGTCCCGAATGGCTCAACCGCAACGACCGTTATGCCGTGGCCTACTTCGTCGACAAGCAGAAGGTGGAAAAGGAAGCTGTCTATGACATCAACGACGGTACGCCTATCATGACTGGCAAGGTGCTGCCCAAGGACCGCTACAGCAATGGTATTCTGAAGTACCTTGAGGAGAAGTTCAACGGCGAGAAATACAAGATTGAAAAGATGGTTGTCTACGAGTACAACTCCAAGTTCCGTGGCGCCGACGGCAAGAAGCCCAAACCCTACACCTACGTGGTCATCAGCCAAAAGGTCAAGGGTACGCGCCAGGAGAAGTTCATCCGCATGGAGTTTGACAGCAAGGGCAACTTCCTCAACCTCCTGGCCCAGCCCCTCGACGACAAGGACGTGCAGTAGGGGAGTGGGTGGCTGAGTTACAGAGTTGCTGAGTAGCTGAGTGACTGAGTGACTGAGTGGCTGAGTAATGTATAAAAAGGTTCGAGTAGTATAACTCGAACCTTTTCTTTATAGCCACTTAGTTACTCAGTCACTCAGCCACTCAGCCACTTAGCCGCTCACTCAGCCACTCCCGTTACGCTGTCATTAGACGGAGGGTGGCCAGTGCCTGTGTGATGGACTTGATGTTGGCAATGGAGACGGTGAGTTTGTCGGGGGGCTCCTTGAGGCGTGTCTCCTTGGGGTGGTTCTGGATATAGGTGATGACCTTCATGAAGTTGTCGCTCTGGTAGAAGGGGCTTTGCTGGTTGCTGACGAGGTGGAGCACCATGCGGTCCTGCTTGAGGACAATCTTCTCGATGCCGAACTCCTTGGCGATGCGTCGGAGGGTGATGGTGCGGATGAGCTCGTCGGTGGCCTGAGGAACAGGACCGAAGCGGTCCTCCAGGCGACTGCGGTAGGCGGAAAGTTCCTCCTCGGTGGTGAGGTCGTTGAGTTCCTTGTATAGCAGCAGGCGCTCGGAGACGGAGGTGACGTAGTCGTCGGGCAGCAGCACCTCGAGGTCGGTCTCGATGGTGCACTCGCGCACGTACTCTTTCTTTTCCTCGGCTTCGGCGGCGAAGAGGTCTTTGAAGTCGCTCTCTTTTAGTTCTTCTATGGCCTCGTTGAGGATTTTGTGGTACATGTCGTAGCCTATCTCGGAGATGAATCCGGACTGCTCGGCGCCGAGGATGTTGCCGGCGCCGCGGATGTCGAGGTCGCGCATGGCGATGTTGAATCCGCTGCCGATGGTGGAGAACTCCTCGATGGCCTTGAGGCGCTTCTGGGCATCGGGCGTCAGGGTGAGGTAGGAGGGTATGAGCATGTAGCAGAAGGCCTTGCGGTTGGAACGGCCCACGCGGCCGCGCATCTGGTGGAGGTCGCTGAGGCCGAACTGGTGGGCGTTGTTGATAATCATGGTGTTGGCGTTGGGGATGTCGAGGCCGTTTTCGACGATGGAGGTGGCTACGAGCACGTCGATGTCGCCTTCGAGGAAGTGCATGAGCGTCTCTTCGGCCTCCTTGCCGTCCATGCGTCCGTGGGCCATGGCCACGCGGGCATCAGGGATGAGGCGTTGCACGAGACCGGCCATCTCGGGCAGGTTCTCCACGCGGTTGGAGATGAAGAAGGTCTGGCCGCCACGGCTCATCTCGAAACTGATGGCGTCGCGGATGAGTTCCTCGCTGAAGTCGCTGAGTTCGGTCTCGATGGGTTGGCGGTTGGGCGGCGGGGTCTGGATGACGCTGAGGTCGCGGGCACCCATCAGCGAGA
>DGTB01000027.1:0-674 GCA_002394185.1 Bacteroidales bacterium UBA4347
ATGGACAACCTGATAGCCACAGGCAAGGCAAAGCCCATGATAGTGGTCATGCCCAATGGCAATGTCGACTGTCAGGCTGCCCCAGGTGAGTGGAGCCGTGGCATGTATCAGCCGTCGTTCATGGCCAGCATCAACCACACCACCAAGCCCGCAGCCACTATGGACGAGAGCTTTATGGATATTGTAAAGTATGTCGAGGCTAACTACAAGGCTGCCAAGGGAAAGAAGAACCGCGCCGTGTGCGGACTGTCGATGGGTGGCGGCCACACTTTCGCCATCACCAAGCGCTATCCGCAGGCATTCGACTATGTGGGACTCTTCTCGGCAGGCTTGCATATCTCGGGCGGCGACCGCAACGCATCGTTCTACGACCTGCTGCAGCAGAACGCTGAGGTGCAGAAGCAGCTCGCCACCCTCTTCAAGGGTAACCCGCGACTCTATTGGATTGCCATCGGCAAGACCGACTTCCTGTACAAGCAGAATGCCGACCTGCGCCGCTATCTCGACGAGAAAGGCTACCGCTATGAGTATCGCGAGAGCGACGGCGGCCACATCTGGCGCAACTGGCGTATCTACCTCACTGAGTTTGCCCAGAAACTGTTTAAGTAGCAGAGGCTTCCCCCGAAACTGTTTTTGTGGCTGAGGCTTTCCCCGAAGCAGTTTGGTGGCTGAGG
>DGTB01000027.1:786-980 GCA_002394185.1 Bacteroidales bacterium UBA4347
AAAAAACCTTACAGCCGCCCACCGTCTGTTGATTTCCAGCAGATGATGGGCGGCTGTATGTTTGATACTTCCTTCCAGGCGGTCCTACTGTCCGCCCAGTCTGTCGAAGAAGCTGATGATGTCCTCCCACGTCTTGAAGGTGTCGCTGCCAAAGACAAGGTGAGTGCCCATGAAGTCGGCAGCGCCAAGGCGGT
>DGTB01000027.1:1102-1338 GCA_002394185.1 Bacteroidales bacterium UBA4347
ACGTGGTCGTAGGCCGGCACGTTGATGTGCTCCATGGCCCACGCTAGTACCTCGGTCATTTGCTGTGGATGGTTGCTCGTCGAAGGTGCCACGATCAGCAGCTGATAGTTTTCTATCAGGCGGCGGATGGCTTTCTGGCAGCTGCTCATGGGCTTCTGCCACTTGTCGGCCAGCGTGTCGAAACCGACATAGACGATGGGGCGCTCGCGCTTCTCCTGCCAGTCGTCGAACCAGCG
>DGTB01000027.1:1418-3635 GCA_002394185.1 Bacteroidales bacterium UBA4347
GTCGTTCATGCGGTGCTCGCCGTGGAAGCGGATGGCCCGCGGATAGTGCTCGTGAAACAGGTCGAAGGTGTCGACGGTGGTGTCTTCGTCGCCGAAGAGCCCAATGACACGGTGCAGCTGCTCGTCTTCGTTCACGCCGCTGAAGCATTGCTCGGTCATCTCCTTATACTCTTTCACCAGGGCTTTCGTCACGATGAAATCCTGCACGCCGTCTTGCCGCGGGTTCTGAAAGTGCTGTGCCCCCACCATGTTGTGGCTCACCATCGTGTCGCCCATCTGCAGGGCAGGGTTGACGATGATGCGGTCGTAGCCGTAGAGCATCTCGGTGTACATGCCGCCCATCGAAGTGCCGATGATCAGGTCGGGGTGCTCGGCCTCGCAGGTGGCGCGCAGCAGCTGCATGGCCTCTGCGGGGTGGATGGGCAGGTCGGGGGCTATGACCGTTGCCGAGGGCAGTGCCGTGCGTATGCGGGTCACCGTTCCCGACTGTCCCGACGAGGCGAAACCGTGGACGTAAAGAATCTTCTTGCCCGACATCAGGTCGGGGAATTGTTTGATATACGGGTTTTCCATGACTGCAAAAATAAGCATTTTTCACGATTTATATCTATTTTTGAATGATAATGTTCCCTCTTATCGCAATATTTTTCCTATATTTGCAGGCAGAAACATCAAAATAACAGCATCATCCTATGAGAAAAGTATTATTCATTATGGCTTTAGTGGGTTTGGCCGTCACGGGTGCGACAGCCAAGACCGTGAAGAAAGTAAAGAAATCACCAGCCAAAACGGTGAAGAAAGAAGTGGCCCAGCCCGTTGTCGAGGCTGCACCGACCTTCACCGAGTGGCAGGACATGCAGGTGAACGAGGTGAACCGTCTGCCGCTGCACGCCACCTTCTTTGCCTACGAGAACGAGGCAACTGCATTGAAGGGCGAGCCGCAGAACTCGAAGAACTTCGTCTCGCTGCATGGCGACTGGACCTTCAAGGGCGTCGAGAATGCCGACCAGCGGCCTGTTGACTTCTGGAAGCCCGACTTCAACGATGCCTCATGGGGCAAGATGCCGGTGCCCGGCATGTGGGAACTCAACGGATTTGGCGACCCCGTCTATGTGAATATCGGTTTCGCATGGCGCGGCCACTTCAAGGACAATCCGCCCTATGTGCCTACCAAGGACAATCATGTGGGCTCTTACCGCCGCATGATCAACATCCCCGCCGACTGGGACGGCAAGCAGGTGGTGGCCCACTTCGGGTCGGTGACCTCCAACATGTATCTGTGGGTGAACGGCCATTACGTGGGCTACACCGAGGATTCGAAGGTGGCTGCCGAGTTCGACATCACCCCTTATGTCCACACGGGCGACAACCTCATCGCCTTCCAGGTGTTCCGCTGGTGCGACGGCTCCTACTGTGAGGACCAGGACTTCTGGCGCCTGAGCGGTGTGGCGCGCGACAGCTATTTGTATTGCCAGGACCAGGCAGAGCGGCTCGTGGACATCCAGCTGACCCCCGACCTGACCGACAACTACCAGAATGGCGTGCTCAACATCAAGAAGAAGGTGGCCGGCAACGTGCGTGTTGACTACTATCTCTTCGACGCCAAGGGCGAACTGGTGACCATGACCACCAGCGACACCATCGTGGTGAACAACGTCAATAAGTGGACCGCAGAGACACCTTATCTATATACCCTGCTGGCCAAGGTATGGAAAGAGGCCAAGCCGCGCCAGGTGAAGGGCGGCGTGAAGCGCAAGGACGTGGCCGCCCTGAGCGAGGTCATTCCCCTGAAGGTGGGCTTCCGCAAGGTGGAAATCAAAAACGCCCAGCTGCTGGTCAACGGCCAGCCCATCCTCATCAAGGGTGCCGACCGTCATGAGATGGATCCCGACGGCGGATACATCGTCTCCAAGGAGCGCATGATTCAGGACCTGCAGGTGATGAAGCGCCTCAACATCAATGCTGTGCGCACCTGCCACTATCCCGACGCCCCCGTCTGGTACGACCTGTGCGACCAGTATGGCATCTACCTCTGTGCCGAGGCCAACCAAGAGAGCCACGGCTTTGGCTACAAGGCCGACTCCGAGGCTAAGAAAGAGCAGTTTGCCAAGCAGATTCTCGAGCGCAACCAGCACAATGTCGCTGCCCACTTCAACCATCCCAGCGTCATCATCTGGTCGCTCGGCAACGAGACCGTCGACGGTCCCAACTTCACCG
>DGTB01000027.1:3733-6212 GCA_002394185.1 Bacteroidales bacterium UBA4347
CGCCCCATCCACTGGGAGCGTGCCCAGGGCGGCGACAATACCGACATCATGTGCCCCATGTATGCCACCCACAAGTGGTGCGAGGACTATTGCAAGGACTCTTCGAAGACCAAGCCCCTCATCCAGTGTGAGTACAACCACACCATGGGCAATTCGAGCGGCGGACTGAAAGAGTATTGGGACCTCATCCGCAAGTATCCCAAATACCAGGGCGGCTTCATCTGGGACTTTGTCGACCAGGCCCTCCACGCCCCGCAGAGCAAGAACACTGTCGATGGCAGCCGCCTCAACGACTATGCCTATCTCAACACCGTCCACTATACCTATGGTGGCGACTACAACCAGTACGATGCCTCCGACAACAACTTCAACTGCAACGGCATCATCGGTCCCGACCGCCAGCTCAACCCCCATGCCTACGAGGTGGCTCATCAGTATCAGAGCATCTGGGCCGAGCCCGTCGACCTGCAGCACGGCCAGCTCAGCGTCTACAACGAGCATTTCTTCACCGACCTGTCGGATGTCAGCATGCAGTGGCAGCTCCTCGTCGATGGCGAGGTGGCCGACAAGGGCGAGGTCAGCGAGCTCAACTGCGGTCCGCAGCAGCGCGTCAACGTCACCCTGCCTTATCAGCTGCGCGACATCTCGGGAGCCGGCGACATCTATCTCAACGTATGCTTCGTGCTCAAGCGCAGCCAGCCCCTCATGCAGCGCGGACAGGTGGTGGCCTACAACCAGCTCACCGTCCTGGAGTCGCCCCGCCATCAGGTGGCTACCCGTGCCACCACGGGTAAGGCCGTCAAGGTGGTCAACAAGAAGAACGAGCCCGCCATCACCCTTTCCGGCCGTCATTTCAGCGTGCAGTTCGACCGCAAGACCGGCTTCATGACCCAGTATGTGGCCGACGGCAAGAACCTGCTGGCTGCCGGCGGTTCGCTCAAGCCCAACTTCTGGCGTGCCGTCAACGACAACGACATGGGTGCCGGCGTACAGCGTAAATATGCCGTCTGGCGCAATCCCGCCCTCAACCTCGTGTCGCTCACCGTCAACAACAAGCTGAAGAGCGTGCGTGCCGAGTACGACATGCCCGACGTGAAAGCCCGCCTGGTGCTCAACTATGTGGTGCGCCCCGACGGAAGCATCGATGTCACCGAGCAGCTGACGGCCGACAAGAGCGCCGACGTGCCGCCCATGTTCCGCTTCGGAATGGTCATGCAGCTGCCCTATCAGATGGACAACAGCGAGTTCTACGGCCGCGGACCCATCGAGAACTATGCCGACCGCAAGAGCTCGCAGACGATGGGCATCTACCGCCTCACCGCCGACGAGCAGTTCTTCCCCTACATCCGTCCGCAGGAGACCGGCACCAAGAGCGACATGCGCTGGTGGAACCAGACCGACCGTACGGGCGAGGGACTGCGCGTGATGGCCGACGCCCCGTTCTATGCCAGCGCCCTCCACTACGACATCCAGACCCTCGACGAGGGCATGGACAAAGCACAGCGCCATAGCCCCGACGTCAAGAAGTCGGCATTCACCAACCTCTACATCGACCTCGAGCATGCCGGTGTAGGCGGCGTCAACAGTTGGGACATGAACGCCATCGCCCTGCCGCAATACCGCGTGAATTACGGCGACAAGACCTTCAATTTCACCCTTTCGCCTGTGAGATAAAGATAACATTGCAAAAAATCCACCTTATCGAGCATAAAATCCACCTCTTTGGGGGTGGATTTTTGTATTTTTGCACTCAGAATAATTAATTAACAATCTAAAACGCGAACTAACCCAATGAAAAAAATCCGCATTTTCACACTCGCCCTTGTTGCCCTCATGGCCGCCACCACGGTGCAGGCGCAACATCAGTTTACCGTCAACGCTAAGAAGCTAGGCGCTCCCGTCCAGCCCACCATGTATGGCATCTTCTTCGAGGACATCAACTTCGGAGCCGACGGAGGCCTCTATGCCGAGCTCATCGAGAACCGCTCGTTCGAGTTCCCGCAGCGACTGATGGGCTGGAACACCTTCGGCAAGGTGACCCTCAACGACGCCAACCCCGCCTTCGACCGCAACCCTCACTATGTGACACTTTCCGATGCCGGCCATCGCGACAAGTTCACCGGCCTTGAGAACCACGGCTTCTTCGGCATTGGCCTGAAGAAAGGCATGGACTACCACTTCTCCGTCTATGCCCGCACATCCGGCGACGCCAAGATCCGCGTCGAGCTCGTAGGCTCCGACGACGAAGTGCTGGCCAAGAAGGGCGTAGCCATCAAGGGCAACGAGTGGAAGAAGTATACAGCCACCATCCAGTCGCCCACGACCGATGCCAAGGGCTTCATGCGCATCTACCTCGAGTCGAAGGAGAGCGTCGACCTCGACCATGTCAGCCTCTTCCCCGCCGACAACTGGAACGGTCTGCGTGCCGACCTGGTGAAAGACCTCAAGGACCTCCATCCCGGCGTGTTCCGCTTCCCCG
>DGTB01000144.1 GCA_002394185.1 Bacteroidales bacterium UBA4347
GAACAATATGTAAACAATATAAAAACAATATAAGATATGCCGAATCGGGGGCGAATTAGGTGGGAGAGAGGTGGGGTGTGGGGGTGGGCGGTTTTTTTTGTGCGGGGCACAATAAATGGGGGTTGGATGCGTTGTATAATATATTTAAAATAGTATATAAACAAAAAAAAGAGTTTGTTATGGTTTATTCATTGGTTGATATAGATGCCAAGTCTTATGATGGCAACATGGTTTTTCTGTACGGAGACGAGGGCGCGGAGCGCAATCTGCCGCTGGGTCGCCGCGAGGTGGAGTTGGTGAAAGGGAAGCGCGCAAAGGGCGAGAAAGATTTTGTGGTGGGGTTCGACCGCTTGCCGAAGAGGTTGTATTTTGTTTCGTTCGACAGCGAGCGAGGCGCCTCGGAGGTGCAGGAGGGTTTGAGGCGTAGGGCGATGGAGGTGCTGAAGCTGATGGAGCGGGACGGTGTTAAGGAGGCTGGATTGAGCGGCGAGGGCACGTTGCCGGAGGAGGTGGCGGCTTTTGTGGAGGGATTGACGCTGGCGGACTACAGTTTTGACCGATACAAGTCGAGGGAGTGCTACCATCTGGATCGCGTGGAGGTGAGCTCGATGTTTTTGAAAGAGGAGGAGTTGGAGTCTCAGGAGCGGTTGTGGAACCGGATATGGTGGTGCCGCGAGTGGGTGAATATGCCGGTGGCGGACCTGAATGCGGAGCGTTTTGCGGAGGAGCTGGAGGAGGTGGCGAAGGACCTGGAGGGTGTGAAGTGCACGGTGATGGACCGCAAGAAGATAGAGAGTCTGCGAATGGGCGGCCTGTTGGGAGTGAACAAGGGGAGTGTGGACGAGCCGCGTTTTGTTGTGCTGGAGTACGACGGGGGTGCGCGACCTGAAAGCCTCGCCGCCGGACAACCGGAGAAGGGCCGGCGTCCCGCCGGCGCTCCGGAGGAGCAGCCCATCGTGCTGGTGGGCAAGGGTGTGATGTACGACACGGGCGGACTGAACATCAAGCCGGAGGACTATATGCAGGAGATGAAGAGCGATATGGCCGGAGCGGCGACGATGGCGAGTGTGGTGTTTGCGGCGGCGGACAACAGGCTGCCGGTGAGGGTGGTGGCGCTGCTGCCGCTGACGGACAACCGTCCGGGGTTCAACGCCTATGCCGCGGACGACATACTGACGATGTACGACGGAACGACGGTGGAAGTGGTGAACACGGACGCCGAAGGAAGGTTGATATTGGCGGATGCGATTGCGTACGCGGTGAAGAATTACAATCCGAGGGTGATCATCGACGCGGCGACGCTGACGGGAGCGGCTGTGAGGGCGATTTCGACGTTCGGCATTGCAGCGATGCAGACGAATGCGGAGCGGGAGATGGAGATGCTGAAGATTGTGGGCGAGGAGGTGTATGAGCGGTTGGTGGAGTTCCCGATGTGGAAAGAGTACGACGAGCTGATCAAGAGCGAGTATGCGGACCTGCGCAACTGCGGTACGACACCGCAGGCAGGGACAATCACGGCGGGCAAGTTCCTGGCGCATTTTGCGAAGGATGTGCCGTATGTGCATCTGGATATTGCGGGAGTGGCGTATTTCACCAAGGCGCAGCAGTACTACCGTGCGGGCGCGAGCGGTGTGGGTGTGAGGTTGCTGTATGCCTACCTGCAGATGCAGAATAATTGAAAATAAAAAAACTGAAATTTTTAGAATATGGACAAAAATAACGAAGAGAAGAAGATACGGGTGGCCATTACGCACGGCGATTTGAACGGTGTGGGCTACGAAGTGATTATCAAGACGTTTGCGGACAGCCGCATGTTTGATTTCTGCACGCCGATATTGTACGGGAGCAGCAAGGTGGCGAGCTACCACAAGAAGTTGCTGACGTCGGTGCAGGGGGAGATGGTGTTCAACAACATAAGGGATGCCGCGGAGGCGCAGGACAGGAAGTACAATGTGCTGAACCTGACGCAGGAGGAGGTGAAGATAGACTTGGGCAAGAGTACGGAGGTGGCAGGAAGGCTGAGCCGCGAGAGTCTGAACCGTGCATGTGAGGACCTGAAGGCGGGGAAGGTGGATGTGCTGGTGACGGCGCCTATCAACAAGAGGAATATCCAGGCACCGGATTTTGATTTTCCGGGTCACACGGAGTACCTGAGCCACCAGTTCGGTGCGGAGAGCCTGATGATGATGGTGTGCGACAGGATCAGGATAGGCATCATGACGAACCACTTGGCGCTGAAGGATGTGCCGGGTGCGCTGACGCACGAGTTGCTGAGCAAGAAGATAGGTCTGATGAACGACAGCCTGAAGCGTGACTTCGGTATCACGATTCCGAAGATTGCGGTGCTGGCGCTGGACCCTCATGCGGGCGACAACGGTGTGATAGGCGACTTCGACATGAAGGTGATCAAGCCGGTGATTGAGGAGGCACAGGGAAAGGGAATCCTGGCCTACGGACCGTTCCCGAGCGACGGCTTCTTCGGTAGTTCGGAGTTCAACAAGTTTGACGGCGTGCTGGCACTGTACCACGACCAGGGGCTGATACCGTTCAAGCTGATGTCGTTCACGGAGGGCGTGAACTATACGGCGGGACTGCCGTATGTCCGCACCTCTCCGGCCCACGGCACGGGCTACGACATTGCGGGCAAGGACAAGGCGAGCGAGCAGTCGATGCGCAGCGCGGTGTATCTGGCCTGCAACATACTGCGGAACCGCAAGGAGTACGACGAGCTGACGGCGAATCCGCTGAAGTAAAGGTTTAAGGTTTAAAGTTTTTAAGGTTTTGAAGAAACTGGTGTTGATAGACGGGATGGCGGCGGTGTATCGTGGCTATTATGCGATGAGCAACAATCCGCGTGTGAATTCGAAGGGGATGAACACGTCGGCTGCGCTTGGGTTCACGATGGGACTGTACGACCTGCTGAAGAACCAGCGGCCCACTCATGTGGGGGTGGCGTTCGACCTCGCCAAACCCACCTTCCGCCACGAGGTGTATTCCGAATACAAGGCCCACCGTGACCCGATGCCGGAGGAGATTGAGAGCAACCTGCCGTGGATATGCCGTATCATCGATGCGTTCAGGATTCCGCGGTTGACATGCGAGGGCTACGAGGCCGACGACGTGATCGGCACGCTGAGCCACGCTGCCGAGGCGGCGGGGTTCGACGAGGTGGTGATGGTGACGCCAGACAAGGATTTTGCGCAGTTGGTAACGGAGAGGGTGAAGATGTACCGACAGGGGCGGGGCAAGACGCCGGACGTGCTGATGGGGGTGAAGGAGGTGTGCGAGAAGTACGACGTTTCGGACTGCCGCCAGGTGATAGACCTGCTGGGTCTCTGGGGCGACGCCATCGACAACATTCCCGGCATACCAGGGGTGGGGGAGAAGACGGCGAAGAAGCTCATAGCGCAGTTCGGTTCGGTGGAAGAGATGGTGAAGAGGGTGGACGAGATCAAGAACGACCGCCTGCGGGAGAAGGTGCGCGAGAACGGCGAGCAGGCCCTCTTCTCGAAGATGCTGGCCACGATACGGCTCGACGCCCCGATAGCCTTCGACGAGGAGGCGCTGACACGGGAGGAACCCGACTACGCGGAGCTGCGCAAGATATTCGACGAACTGGAGTTCCGCCAATTGGCACGGAGAATATTCACCGACCTGAGCGTGAAGGACCCGCAGAAGGCGATGGAATGGAAGGGGGAAAACGGAGAGAGGAAAGAGGACTGTGGAAAGATAAAAGTGGAGGGTGGGGAGCCGACGCTGTTTGACTTGGCGCCGTCGGAGCAGCAGGCACCGACAGTGCAGCAGGCGGAGTTGACGGGCGAGGTGCTGGAGAGACTGGTGGACAAGGATGTGGCGATACTCTTCGACGGGCCCAATGTGGTGATGAGCACGGATGCGGATTCGGTGTGGGTGACGAAGGTTTCCGACATCGACATGGTACGTTTTGCGGAGGTGCTCAAGAACCCCAAGACGACGAAGCTTTGTTTTGACCTGAAGAACCTGAAATATATCCTTGCAGAGCTCGATATTGAGCTGCAGGGCGAAGTGTTCGATGTGCAGTTGGCACACTATCTTGTTGACGCAGAGATGCGACATACGCTTGATTTCATATGCTCGAGTATGCTGGGTTTCGAGCCGGCAGACCGTACGGGGCAGGCGGCAGCATTGTGGCAGCTGTATCCGCGCCTGGTGGCCAAGCTGAAGGATGCGGGGTTGGAGAAATTGTACAACGAGGTGGAGTTGCCGTTGGTGGATGTGCTGATTGATATGGAGAGGGAGGGTGTGCGCATCGACGTGGAGGCTCTGAAGGAGTATTCGCGCCAACTCACAGCCGAGCGAAACGAGATAGAGTCAAAGATATACGAGCTGGCGGGTGAACGGTTCAACATAAGCTCGCCCAAGCAGCTGGGCGAGGTGCTGTACGAGAAACTGAAGGTTACGGACAAGCCACCGCGCACGGCCACGAAGCAGTACAGCACGGCCGAGGACGTGCTGACGAAGCTTGCTTCGACGCATGCTATCATACCGTTGATACTGGAATATCGATCGCTGACGAAGTTGGTGGGAACCTATCTGGATTCATTCCCGAAGCTCATCAATCCCGCTACGGGGAGGCTGCATACGGTATACAACCAGACGGTTACGGCAACGGGACGGTTGTCGTCGAGCAATCCGAACCTGCAGAATATACCGATTAGAACGGAGCGGGGAAAGGAGATAAGAAGGGCGTTTGTGTCTAGAGACAAGGAACACCTGTTGCTGGCGGCGGACTATTCTCAGATAGAACTGCGCATCATAGCGGCATTGGCGAAGGATCGTCACATGCTGGAGGCCTTTGCCAACGGATTTGATATCCACGCCGCCACTGCCGCCAAGATATATCACCTGCCCATGAGTGAGGTGTCGAAGGACCAGCGCCGGAACGCCAAGAGTGTGAACTTCGGCATCGTCTATGGTATCTCAGCTTTCGGACTGAGCGAGCAGTTGGGGATTCCGCGCAAAGAGGCAGCGTCGCTGATAGAGGAATATTTTGCGCAGTATCCCGATATCCGCCGGTTCATCGACGAGAGTATCGCCGCTGCGCGAGAACATGGCTACGCACAGACCCTTCTGGGCCGTCGGCGCTACCTGCCCGACATCAACAGCCGCAACGCATCGGCACGTTCCTTTGCCGAGCGCAACGCCGTCAACATGCCCATCCAGGGTACGTCGGCGGATATGATCAAGCTCGCCATGGTGCGCATCCACCGTTGCCTGAGCCAACAACACCTCCGCACCCGCATGATACTGCAGGTGCACGACGAACTGGTCTTCGACCTCTACCGTCCCGAGGAGGCGCTGGTGCGTCAGATAGTGGCCCGTGAGATGAAACAGGCACTGCCGCTGCCTGGCATCGACATCGAAGTGGGCATCGACGTGGGCGAGAACTGGCTGCAGGCACACTGATTTTAATAGAGAATTGTGAATTGAAAATTGAAAACAAGATGAAAAGAACATATACACTATTGAAGATTTGTGCCTGCGTCAGCATAATTTCAATTTTCAATTCCCTGCATGCCCAGCAGTCGTGGAACTATGCCACGATTACGGAGGCTCATCTGGACGACGCTTATCTGATTGAACCACCGCATGCGCTGAAGAGGTTGATTGAGAAGAAGATTGCCCCCCGACAACTGAAGTATAACCGTATGTATCGTCTCAGTGTCAGTGGCAAACGGAGTGGAAAACATTCTTTGCAGTTGCAGGCCGACAGCATCAATGTCACTCTTCCCGAACGATTGGCCTCAGAGCTTATTCCCTATTTGGTTTCCGACCGTTACTGGCGTGAGCGCTACCGTACATTGCAAGAATGGGCGTATGTTGGAATGGACAACAGCGACCTTCTCGATGTTGACACTGCTGACCATCGTTATGGCCAGTTTGTTCCTGTTATCTGGCTCGGCTATCGTTACCAACCTTCGCCCGAATGGCCGGTTGTCTTTTCTGTGCGTACTAATACGCATGTGCGTCAGACCTTGACATTGCCGGCATTGCAACGTCTTGCCGAGTGGGGCGTTTTTACCACCGACGAGGGATTACAGGCCTATGAGGAGCGCCAGGCGCTCCGTCTCCAACAGGAACAGGAACATCGCGAGGAGTTGCAGCGTCAACTCGATTCCCTCGATCGAGTCAGTGAGCTTTATGGCCGTCAAGCCGACAGCATCACTGTGGCTATGCAGCGCGACTCCATCGACCAGGCCGAACAACGCCTCATGGCCGAGGTGCAGGCCACCAAGGAACGCATGAACCGCGACCAGATATTCATCATGAGCATCAACCCCGCTCGCAGCGACTACATGTTCGGCCTCGAGTTCAACTTCTACAACTGCTTCCAGAAAATCGTCACCAAACTCGAAATCACCGTCACCCCCGTCAACGACCGCGGCCAGCTGCAGAAGGACCAGTTCAACCGCGACGTCCGCACCATCCGCTGCATGGGTCCCATACGTCCCGGCTCGCCGGCGCAGTACACCTTCGACGAACTCTTCTGGGACGACAAAGGTAAAATCAAGTACATGCGCGTCACCTCCATCGTCTTCCACTTCACCGACGGCACCCGTAAGAGCTTCTACGGCTACGACAACATCATGAAGCACACGCTGAACAAGTGACGATATGAAACGAATTCTCTCATTCCTCCTCCTCCTGCTCTCCATCGCCGCCCAAGCGCAGGTGGGGGACTATTTCCCTGAAGGCTATTTCGCCGACGGCAGGCACGACGACGATGCCGACGTGGTAGTCCACTACATGCGTCTGGCTGGCGCCGAACCGCTATGGAACAGCACCACCGCCAAAGGTACCACTCTGCTGAGGCTCACATTGTTGCCCAAATATTATCATCCGCTGTTCGTCACGGTGACCGTCGCCGACAGCGGCGCCGCCCTGGTCTGGCGCAAAGGCAACGCCAATCACTGGCTCGACCATGCGGAGGGCATCCTCGACAGCGGTCGGCGGCGCCTCAGTCCATCGGAAACCGACACCCTCCGCAGCCTTATGGCAACCGCTCTGCCTCTGCCGCGCAAACACTGCAGCCTCTGTTCAAGCACCTTCCAGCCACCCTACCTGCTGGAGGCCGTGAACCACAGAGGCTACAGCGCCTACTACGACGAATGCTACTTCGATGTGCAAGGACGGCTGGCCAACGCCATCGTCGCCTTGGCCGACAGTCTGTACCTCGACATGGAAATATACACCCCCGACAATCGCACCTCCATCCAACCCGCGCAGTTCCCCGGCGGCGAAGAAGCCATGAAGTCCTTCATCGACAGCCTCTTGGTCTACCCGCCTGAGGCTTTGCGCGAACTGGAAGGCGGCACGGTGACCCTCCAGTTTGTTGTGGAACGCGACGGCTCGCTGCATCAACCTGGGAGCCTCTCCGACGACGACCACGGCCTCAGCCTCGAAGCCGTACGTGTCTTCCGACAATTCCCGCGCTGGCAACCAGCCATGAAGGACGGCAAACCGGTGCGCAGCTATGCAAGTGCCTCCTTCCGGTTCGTCGTGCCCGACAGCCTGCTGCCCGCCTACGGAAACCCCATGCTCGAGACCCCGCGCGACCGCGACAGCTGGCATAGCATCTACGGCTGGTACAAGTGCCACTACCTCCACCCCGACCAGATGGAGCCTTGCTACAACCTCGCTGCCTGCTACTACGACGAGTTCATGCTCCCCCGGGTGCCTGTGAAACAGCCCTCAGCTTTGGACACCTTCCTGCTGGACATGGGCGGCGACAGCACCTTCTCACGCAATTTCGACCGCACACCCGTTGTTGCCTCCGCTGCCGACAGCGCCCTGCGCTACTACTACATGTTCCTCGAGCGCCTCCACGCCGCCGTCGACATCGACTCCCTGGCCGGCAGAATTGGAAACGGATACGTCGACACCCTCAACCGCATGCTCAATGCCTACCTCCCCATCCGCCGGCTGGAGCGTCATCTCGGCCTGCCGCACAACCCCCTCAACCGCCTGCCCCTCGACACCCTACCCGGCTACCACTACCCGCGCTCCTACTTCTGCGACATCGCTGCCGACACCCTTCCCGACACCTATTCAGAGTTCGAAGGCTGCAACCTCGACGACTCCTACTTTTGGACTTGGGTCTTCTCGGACCAACTCAACCAGATGGACGAACCCGTCCTCTTTTCGCGTCCCCTCGAGCCCTCCGACACCGTGCTTCGCTTCGCCTTCTACCCCTCTTTCCACCCGTCGTTGGCCTTCCGCATTGAGAAGCATGGAGCGCCGGCGTCTCGCCGGCTGGGCGACAAGGATGAAACCATCGTCCTTTACTGGAAGCAACTCGAATTCTCCGAGGAGCAACAGGAACCCGGCGACGACACCCTTTCCATTTTCGACCTTGCCTACCATCTTCGCGAAGGCCACCGCACACTCTCCCGCCGCCAGTACCGTCGCCTGATGAACCTCTTCCAGCCGTTGCACTTCGACCGTCTGCCCCGCACCCATACCCTTTTTATGCTCGACGGTGCCCAGTGGGTCATCGAGCGTCGCACCGCCGACACTTTCAAGGCCTATTACACCAACGTGGCCGGCAGCGACATTGCCGACCTCTACGACTACCTTATCAGCCTCGCCCGCATCAAAGCCAAATACGCCCGCGAATACTGCGACTGACCCGTATGTAGAGACGCGGCATGCCGCGTCTCCAATGGCGACCAACCGTATAATATAGGAACAAAAGGCGGTGCACTCTCTTTGGGGGGAGTGCACCGCGAGGGGGTTGTCTTATGCAGTAAGGGTTACATCGCCATGTCCTGCAGGAAGCGGACGCTGGCGTGGATGTGCTTGTACATGATTTGGTCGATGTCGACGAAGTTGACGCTCTTGCGGTAGTCGGCGACCATCTGCTCGATCTTGGGGCTGCTCTTGAGACCTTCCTGATGGCGGAAGTCGAGGGCCTGGGCGGCGTTGAAGAGCTCGATGGCGAGGATGCGCTCGGTGTTCTCGCAGACGCGGTAGGTCTTGGTGGCGGCGTTGCCACCCATGGAGACGAGGTCCTCCTGGTTCTGGCTGCTGGGGATGCTGTCGACGCTGCAGGGGGTGCAGAGCTGCTTGCTCTGGCTGGCGATGGCGGCGGCGGCGTACTGCGGAATCATGAAGCCGCTGTTGAGGCCGGGTTTGGCCACGAGGAAGGAGGGCAGGCCGCGTTTGGCGTCGATGAGCTGGTAGGTGCGGCGCTCGCTGATGGCACCGAGTTCGGCCACTGCGATGGCCAGGAAGTCGAGCACCATGGCGAGGGGTTCGCCGTGGAAGTGGCCGCCGGAGATGACCATGTCCTCGTCGGGCAGCACGATGGGGTTGTCGGTGGTGGAGTTGATTTCGGTCTCGACGACGGACTCAACGTAGCGGATGGTGTCCTTGGCGGCGCCGTGGACCTGCGGGGCGCAGCGGAAGGAGTAGGGGTCCTGGACGTGCTCCTTGTGGCGCTTGATGAGGTCGCTGCCTTCGAGCCAGCAGCGCACGGCGGCGGCGGTTTCGAGTTGGCCTTTGTGGGGGCGCACCATGTGGAGGCACTCGTAGAAGGGCTCGATGCGGCCGTCGAAGGCGTCGAGGCTGAGGCTGAGCACCATGTCGGCCTGGCGGCTGAGGCGGCGGGCTTTCAACAGGCTCCAGACGGCGTAGCTGCTCATGAACTGTGTGCCGTTGAGGAGGGCGAGGCCTTCCTTGCTCTGCAGCTCGATGGGCTGCCAACCTTTGGCTTTGTAGACCTCTTGGGCATCGCAGCGACGGCCTTTCCAGTAGACGTCGCCCATGCCGAGGATGGCGGGGAGCATGAGGTTGGCCAGGGGGCAGAGGTCGCCGCTGGCGCCGAGGGAGCCCTGCTGGTAGACGACGGGCAGGATGTCGTCGTTGTAGCAGTCGATGAGGCGCTGGACGGTCTGCAGCTGTGCTCCGCTGTAGCCGAAGGTGAAGTTCTGGGCTTTGAGCAGGAGCATGAGGCGCACCACCTCGGCGGGCACTTCGTCGCCGACGCCGCAGGCGTGGCTCATGACGAGGTTCTTCTGCAGCTGGCTGAGCTGTTCTTTGCTGATGCTGATGTTGCAGAGGGAGCCGAAGCCGGTGGTGACGCCGTAGATGGGTTCCTTCTGGGTTTCCATCTTCTGGTTGAGGTAGTTGCGGCATTTCTCGATGCGGCGCTTGGCCTCGTCGCCGAGGGCGAGGGTCATTTTCTTATCGATGATTTCCTGAATTTTGTCCAGGGTCAGTTTCTCGTTGGGGTTGAAAGTATAGGTCATTGTTGTTGTTTTATGTATTTCCACCGAAGGTGGGGGTGTTTGTTATTTCTGCAGGTTGGCTTTGGCTTTTTCGGCAATGTCGTCGTCGACGAGGATGCGGCCGCAGTTCTCGCAGACGATGACTTTCTTGTGCATCTTGATTTCCATCTGGCGTTGGGGCGGGATGTTGCTGAAGCAGCCACCGCAGGAGTCGCGGTCGATGGTGACGACGGCGAGGCCGTTACGGGCAGCGCCGCGGATGCGCTTGTAGGCAGTGAGGTAGCGCTCATCGATGAACTGCTCCTGCTCCAGGCTCTTCTCGCGGAGGCGCTTCTCATCCTTCTCCGTTTCGGCGATGATGGAGGTGAGTTCCTCGCGCTTGGCATCAAGGTCCTTGGTGCGGTTCTCGACAAGGGTTTTGGCAGCGGCAATGTGCTCTTTGAGTTCTTTCACCTTGGCAACACCTTCTCTGTTCTTACGCTCGCAGAGCTGGATTTCGAGCTCCTGGAATTCAACTTCTTTGGCAAGGGATTCGTACTCGCGGTTGTTACGGACATTGTCCTGCTGCTTCTTGTACTTCTTGATCTGTTCTTCGTGGTCGGAAATCTCGGTGTTGCGTGCCTTGTTGGCGGCCTCGGTCTCCTTGATGTCGTTGTTGAAGTTCTCGATGCGGGTGTTCAGACCGGCGATTTCGTCTTCAAGGTCCTGGACAGCCTGCGGCAGTTCGCCACGGATGATTTGGATTTTGTCAATCTCGCTGTCCACACTCTGCAGGGTGTAGAGGGCCACGAGACGTTTCTCGATGGCGAGGTCGACGTCGGGACGCAGGATGACGGGAGCTTCGGTTTGCTCTTCTGCTTTTTTTGTGCTGACTTTTTTTGCCATATTATTATATATTATTTTATAATTCAATCAAATATAACACACGAGGCTTTCTTGCTTCGTGGAAATTCGGCATGCAAAGTTACTAAATTTTTCTGATATGGCGCGATAAAATATTTCTTTTGCGAATTGTTCGGTCTCGTAGTGGCCTGCGTCGACGATGATGATGCGGCCTTCGGCGCGCTGAAAGTCGTGATATTTCAGGTCGGCGGTGATGTAGATGTCAGCCTTTGCCGTCAAGGCGTCGCCAATGAAGGAGGCACCGCTGCCGCCGCAGAGGGCGACGCGGGTGATGGTGTTTAGTGGGGAGTGTTTTGTGTTTATTGGCGAGGTGCGGAGGGTTGGGATGCCGAGTATCCCTTTGACCTTCTGCAGGAAGGTGTCGACGGGCATTGGCTCGGGCAGCTCACCCACCATGCCGGCTCCGTTCTCCGGGTCCATGGGTTTGAGGATGCGGGTGTTCTGCAGGCCCAGTTTCTCGCTGAGGATGCCGTTGACACCCCAGGGCAGGTTGTCGAGGTTGGTGTGGGCGGCGTAGACGGCAATGCCGTGCCGGATGAGGTTGATGACGGTGCGACCGGCTTCGTTGTCGGAGGTGATTCGCTTCAGACCGCTGAAAATGAAGGGATGGTGGGTGACAATGAGGTTGAGACCATGCTCTATTGCTTCGTCGACGACGGCGGGGGTGAGGTCGAGGGCCACGAGGATGCCTGTGCACGGTTCCTGCCGCTGTCCGATGAGGAAGCCTGCGTTGTCGTAGTCCTCCTGCAGTTCAGGACGGAAGGTGGCGTCGAGCCACGACGCCACCTGGCCTATTGTGGTGTGTTCCATTTGCGTTGTTATTTTTGTTTTTTATAACGCAAAAGGGACTGTTTTATTGTGCGGGAGGATGGCTTATTGTTTCGTAAGGGTGAGACCGAAGTCGCCGAGGGCGAAGAAGAGGTGGTTGTCGTCGGGCAGGTAGAAGCCGCCGCTGACGGATTCGTTGCCGTCGGTGGCGCACACCGTGCCTGCGCCGCCGTGGTAGGAGTAGCTGACGTTGGCGCGTTCGGTTTCGCGGTGGCCGTCGATGTCCACGACGGTGACGTTGAGCACCCCGGTAGTGTTGCCGACCAGGTGCAGTTCGTAGACGATGCTGTCGCCGTCCCATTCGTTGTAGTGGCCTTGTTTCCATGTGGTTCCCGCCAGGGTGGAGGGCTTGGCGAGGTGCTTCTCCTTGAGGCCGAAGTTGACGATGCCGGGCAGCTCCAGGTCGGTGCTCATTGTGGTGGGCGCGGTGATGCGCAGACCTTCAGCCTTGGTGTAGTCCAGGTCGAGGCGGTAGCGCTGCATGATGGCGTCGGGGATGGACAGGGTGGCTGTGGCAGTGCCGTGGTTGTCGCTCCAGGAATAGTTCATGGGCATGGTGTAGCATAGGGGCCAGGGGCCGCCGTCGTCCTCGACAACGAAGAGCAGGCCGCTGTCGGCGGTGTTGCACACGAGGGTGAGGGTGGTCTTGAGGGTTTGGCCCTCGTCGTCGGTGGTGTATGCGTCGCCGCTCCAGGCCGAGCCGGCAAGGTCGATGTCGGGTACGCAGGAGGCTAAGAGGAGGGACGCGAGCAGTGCCAGCGCAACAGATTTGAAGGTTTGTTTCATAAATGATTAGTCTATACGGTTGAACATGTATTGGCTATTGCATCCGGGGAACCGGTGTATGTCGTGGATGGTGACGGTGCGGTCGTGCAGGAGGTCGCCCGAGAGGCCCAGGGAGTCGACGGTGTGGAAACTGCTGTCGCTGCTGGATATGTAGCGCAGCGAGAGTTCCCAGTCCATGTCGGCGCGGTCGGTGTAGTATCGCAGCAACTCGCAGCTGCCGGTGAAGAGGGGACTGATGCAGTTGAGGTAGGGCACCTGCGGGGCGCAGATGAGCGCCAGGCTTCCCTCGGGGTAGGTTTCGACGACATTGGGCCAGAGGTTCATGACGATGCCGCCCGCCTGGTCGCTGTACCAGGTCTGGCAGCCTTCGCGGACGCGCTCCACGGTGAAGTAGTGCTCGTGCTGCGGCCAGCAGGGTTCGGCGGGTAAGTAGCGCAGTATCATGGTGTCTCCGACGAGTGGGGAGAATCCGAGGGTGTCGCCCCCTTCGGCGTAGAGAACGAGGGTGTTGTCGTCGTACTGCCAGATGTTCTCGAATTTACCGACGGGCAGGTGCCACTGCGTATAGCGCTCGTTGTCGTAGCTGACGTAGGCCGTGCGGTTGAGGCTGTCGATGGTGACGACAACCGTGGGGCCTTGGTAGCCTTCGTCCGAGAGGTTGACGAAGGTGGCCACGCCCCTGCGGGGATACGGCGCGGTGGCGTAGGCGGTGCCGTTCCAGGTGCCGGTATCGGAGTCGTAGGTGATGGTGACAGTCATGCCGGCGGCCTCCATGTCGCGCATCCAGGCCTTGATTTCGTCGCGGCTGGTGGTG
>DGTB01000011.1:0-1258 GCA_002394185.1 Bacteroidales bacterium UBA4347
CGGCGAGGGAACCGTAGAGGGTGACACGGTAGCGGTCTGCCTTACCCTTGGTGCGCGCGGCGAACATCGTGGCCGCACGGTGGGGTCCCATGGTGTGGCTGCTGCTGGGACCAAGACCTATCTTGTAGATTTTCTTGATTGTTTCCATTTTTAAGCAGTTAAGTAGACCGAGGCAACTAGTTAAAAAAAGAGTATCAGCGACTTCTTCATAAAACCAAATCCAACTATAAACTGCAAATATACAAAAAAACTTCAAATACACAGAATTGTTTTTTTTTCGTATCTTTGCACTGTCTTTTAGGTATGGAATAAAAAAAATGAAAACACTGAGACTATGTATCCTGGCCATGCTCTGCATGGTTGCGTCGCTACCCGCCGCGGCCAACGACGGCACATTCTACACCCGTGGCAACCAGCTCGTCCCCCTGCAGGAGACGGACATCAGCGTGAAGCGCGAGGTGCTGACCATCAGCCTGATGGACAACGGAATGGCCCGCGTGGATGTGCAGTACGAGTTCTGGAACCCCGGCCCCGCCAAGCGCCTCACCATGGGTTTCGAGGCCGACCCGCCGTACAACTACGACTATAAGTTCCACCCCGACGGCCGCCACCCCAGCATCAGCCTCTTCACCGTCGAAATGAACGGCCGCCGGCTGGCGTACAGCAACGCCGTATGCGTGGCCGACACGCTGCCGATGACGAAGGTCAAAGACCTGAAACGCTACTACATGTGGGACAACAACTGGCTCTACGACACCGCCAACGCCGACCCGAAGTCCAGTTACAACGACCCAATAGACTACGATGCAGGCATCCGCTTCGCCTACGTCTACTACTTCGACGCCGACTTCCATCCGGGCCTCAACCGCGTGCGCCACACCTATGTCTACCGCATGTCGACCAACGTGGGCAGCCCGTTCATCGTCGAATACAAGCTGACGCCCGCCGCCCGCTGGGCCGGAGGCAAGATTGGCGACTTCACCCTCACCATCCGCGCCGACAGCACGGCCAAGCACTTCTACGTCTTCGACAGTACGTTTGCCGGCACCCCCTTCGCCGTCAGCGAGGGCATGGGCAAGACGCGACGCGCCACCTGCTACGGCGACCCATGCGCCGAGGTGAGCCTCCGCAACGGCGCCATCACCCTCCACACCACCGACTTCCGCCCCACGGGAGAACTGACCATCCGCGCCGTGGGAGTTGACGGCTGCTACGTAGACCAGCAGTGCATCACCGGCGGCACCTACGACCGCACCGC
>DGTB01000011.1:1395-2685 GCA_002394185.1 Bacteroidales bacterium UBA4347
CAGCGCGTCGTCCGCAACCTGCCCTACGCCAACCGCGGCCACGTGTTCCGCGACAAACGACTGCGCGAATACTTCGAGGGCCTCTGGTGGTACATGCCCGACCCCGACTACAAGGACGACACCTCCGACTTCACCCCCGTAGACTGGGAATGCGTGAGGTATAAAGAGAATTAAAAATTAATAATTAAGAATATATGGAAGAACCGATTCTCAACGCCCACAACAAAGAGGAGTACCCGCCGATGCACACGGCGGAGCACATACTGAACCAAACGATGGTGCGCATGTTCGGCTGCCCGCGGTCGCGTAACGCCCACATCGAGCGCAAGAAGAGCAAGTGCGACTACCAGCTGGCCGCCTGCCCCACCGACGAGCAGGTGCAGGAACTGGAGCGCCGCGTCAACGAGGTCATCGCTCGGAACCTCCCCGTCAGCTATGAGTTTGTCCGTCGCGACGATGTGCCGCCCGAGGTGGACCTCGGCAAGCTGCCCGACGACGCCAGCGAGACCCTGCGCCTGGTGCGCATCGGCGACTACGACCTCTGCGCCTGCGTGGGCACACACGTGAAGAACACGTCGGAAATCGGCCAGTTCCGCATCATCAGCCACGACTACAACGCCGACACCGGCACCTGGCGCATGCGGTTCAAGCTGATAGAAAACTAAAAAAAAGACAGGCGGCTCCAACGAGTCGCCTGTTTCTTTTTTTATACAAAGCCAAAGCCTTACTCGGCAGCGGCCTCGCCTTCTTCGCCGTCGTCGGAGGTGGCGCTGGCACGGGTGCTGAGGACGTTGACAACCTCGCTGGTCTTGGGGTTGAGGATGCAGAAGTTCTCAGCGGGGATGTCCTGAACGCGGACACGCTGGTTGATGTCGAGGTTGGTGATGTCGATGAGGACCTCGCTGGGCATGTTGGCGGGCAGGGCCTTCACATTGAGGCGTTTCTGCTTGTAAGCCAGCTTGCCGCCCTTCATGACGCCCTTGCTGGTGCCAGTGGTGTGGACGGGGATGGACATCACGACGGGTTTGTCGTCGGTCAGCTCGTAGAAGTCGGCATGGTAGACAATCTCGGTCACGGGGTGGAACTCGATGTCTTTCAGCATGGCCATGTGGTCGGCGCCGTTGATGCTGATTTTCACAAAGCAGGGCTCGGGGTTGAACAGAATGCGCTGGAAGGCAGTCTGGTCGACGGCGAACATATACTGCTCGCCTTTACCGTACATAACGCAAGGCACTTTGGCGTCGCGACGCAGAGCCTTAGCATCCTTTTTCCCTACGTTCTCGCGGAGAG
>DGTB01000129.1 GCA_002394185.1 Bacteroidales bacterium UBA4347
ATCGGGGGCGTCTCGGGTAGGGTTTTGACCCGGTAGGGGTGCTACTCGACGGGGATGTCGCGGTTGACGTTCTTGGAGCCGGCGAGGGCGTAGAAGAGGATGTAGGCCAACATGGCGACGACGAGCCAGTAGGAGCCCATGTAGCCCACGGCGCCGGCGATGGCGTTCTGGATGAGAGGCATGACGCCGCCGCCGACGACCATCATCATGAAGATGCCGGAGGCCTGCTCGGTGTAGCGGCCGAGGCCCTCGACGCTGAGGTTGAAGATGGTGCCCCACATGAGGGAGGTGCAGAGGCCGCAGAGAACGAGGAAGAGTGCGCTGATGGGCACCTGGAACATCTGGAATCCGCCGTCGACGCTATAGCCGGGCATGGAGATGCGTATGTCGCTGGGCATGAGGATGGCCACGATGACGAGGGCGATGGCGGCGATGGCCACGGTGGAGAGCTGCGCGCGGGTGGAGACCTTGCCGCTGATGGCGGCGCTGGCGGCGCGGCCCACCATCATGAGGAGCCAGTAGATGGCAGCCACGGCGCCACCGATGGCGGCACCGCAGAGGGGGTCGTCGGTGAGGTAGAAGTTGAGTTCGGCGGGGATGCCGACCTCGATGCCGACGTAGAAGAAGATGGCCACGACGCCAAGGACGAGGTGGCGGAAGCTCCAGGCGCTGATGCGTTTGCCGTTTTTGCCGGTGGCCGCGGCCTGGGCCTGGCGGCCGAGGGTGGGCTCGGGGATCTGGACGAAAAGGATGACCAGGAAGGCCAGGGCGAAGACGCCCATGGCGATGAAGAGCAGCGGGGCCACGTCGCTCATGGCGGTGCGCTCGGTGACGGTGCCGATGAGGGCGCCGACGAGGAGCGGCGTGAGGGTGCCGGTGAGGGAGTTGAGGGTGCCGCCGGTCTGGATGAGCTGGTTGCCGCGGTTGCCGCCGCCGCCCAGGAGGTTGAGCATGGGGTTGACCACAGTGTTGAGCATGCAGACGCAGAAGCCGCACACGAAGGCGCCGAGGAGGTAGATGATGAAGTTGAGCATCACGGGCTGTCCGCCGACGCTGAAGGTGGCCGTCTCGGCGCCCACGAGGCTGGAGAGGTACTGCACGAGCATGCCCACGAAGCCCACGCCGAGGGCGATGAGGGCGGTCTTCTTGTAGCCTATGCGGCTCATCAGCTTGCCGGCGGGGATGCCCATGATGAGGTAGGCCAGGAAGTTCATGAGGTTGCCGAGCATGCCGGACCACTCATAGTTGTTTTTCCAGATGTTGCCGAAGGGGGCGGCCATGTTGGTCACGAAGCTGATCATGGCGAACATGAAGAACATGGCGATGACGGGGATGATGGCCAGTTTCTGTGATTTGGCCGTGGTGTTGTTGTCCATGTTGATGGTTTTGGGTTATTGATACATTGGTTTAAATTACAAAGCGACTATTTTGCGGCAGTGGTCGCCGGCCTGGAGCATGTAGACTCCGGCCGAGGGGAGGACGAAGGCCGCCAGCTGCCGGCTAGTGGTTGCCAGGGTGCGGCCCTGCACGTCGAGGAGTCTGACCTCGAGGCCGTTGGGGTTGGCAACGGTGAGTGCGAGTCCGTTCTGTTCGACGGCGATGGCGTCGGGAGCGGTGTCGGCCCCGTCGATGCCCACAGCGGGCACGAAGGTGGCGATGACGGTGGCGGGGGCGGTGACGCGCATGTGCAGGGGGTTGTCGGTTTCGCCGGTGCTCCAGCCCACAAAGCGGTAGCCCGCGGCCGCCGAGGCCGCAAGGACGGCGGTGTCGCCGGGATAGTAGTTGCCGCCGCCGTGCACGCTGCCGCGGTCGGCATGGCTGGGCTCCACGTTGATGGCCACCTGCTGCAGCTCGCCCAGCAGGGCCTGGACCATCCACGAGGCATACATGTTGCGTCCCTCAAGGTGATCCCAGGTGGTGCCGGCACGCTTGTACCAGGAGCCGTCTGGGTTGCCGGAATAGCTGCAGTAGACCGCGGGGTTGGAATAGGAGCGGCTGGTGAGGGTGATCCAGACGGGCAGGCTGTCGATGAGCGGCTCGGGGGTGGAGAGCGGGATGGTGTTCCATCCGAAGCGGTTGGTGGAGTGGGTGGTGGAGAATATCAACTGCTCGCGGTTTTCGCCCAAGAAGACGTTGATGGTGTAGGTGGCGTTGCTGACGCCGTAATACTGTACATATTCCAGCTGACGATGGCGCGGCACGGAGCGCGCCGGGATGCGGATGCCCCACTCGGGCGGAATGTTGTTGTACTCGCCCCAGAGGCCGCCGTAGCCGGCGAAGCTGTAGCCGAGGGTGTCGCCGTAGATGGGGGCGAAGAGGGCCGTGTCGGCATAGTCGTTGTTGGGCGAGAAGACGAAGGGGTTGATGTGGTTGCCGCTCTTCCAGTTGAGGAAGCGGTAGCCCTCGGAGGCCGTGGCCAGCAGGGTCGTGGTGGTGTAGGAGGCCATGGTGCCGCCGCCGGAGACCTGGCCGCAAGCGGTGTCGGAAGGCACCACGCTGACAGTCACCGTGGGGTTCTCGCTGGCAGGGAAGACACGGAGCAGGGCATGATTGTCGTGGCTGTAGGAGTTGCTCTCGTTGCCGCCGATGCCGCTGGCGCTGGGGCTCAGGGAGTCGAAGGTGTAGAAGCCGTCGCAATAGCCGCCCCAGCCCCAATTGACGTGGTAGAAGCCCAGGGAGTCGTAGCCGTCGAGGACAAAGGCATGCCCGCCCTCTCCGTCGGTGCCGGAGAACAAGATGGGGCGCGAGGCGTCGAGCTCGGCGGTGAGCAGTTCGTTCCACTGGGCGTCGGTGTAATTATCGCGGTAGGCCGCGAAGAGGGCCTGATTGTAGCGGAAATAGTTCTTGAGGGCGTTCTCGGCCGAGGCGGAGGCGGGGTTGCCATAGGCAGAGACATGCGCGCCGCTGCTCTCGGGACTATAGGACATTTCGACAGCAACGCCCACATGGTACATGAGCAACGCCACGGCGTCGATTTGCTGCTGGGTGCTGCTCCAGTCGAGGTGGTCGGACATGTGGGCCCAATCATAATAGGTGGAGTCGAACCGGGCACTCTGGAGGCCGAAGCCCTGGGGTGTGTAGGAATGGGAGCCGCGACCCACGACGGGGTGGTTCCAGTACTTCATCACCTGTGCCATGGCCGTGGCCACGCAGCCCGTGACGGAATAGGCGCTGTCGGAGAGGCGCATGGGGCACATCCTGTTGTAAAATGGCGCCTGGTTCCAGGTGGTGGTCATCAGGGGGCCCACAGCGGTGTCGCGTACGGTGCGGAACTTAGTGCCGGCAAGCATCTGCCACTCCTGCTTCACCTGCTCCGACTCCTCGATGCCGAGTTTCTTCAGCGAGGCGATGTTGCGCTCATAGGCTTCAATCCAGCTGAAGATATGGTTGGGCAGGGAGGCGGTGGGGAAGGTGCCGGTAAGCGAATAGCCCAAAACGGGGCGGACGCAATCGTCGGCAGCGATGAGGGCGAACCCCTGGCCGTCGGTGCCGGCGAAGAGATAGCACTCGGAGAAACGTTGGGGGGTGACGTCGACCACCTCTTTCTGCAGCAGGTGGGCGGCCACAATGCGAGCCTTGTCGGGAGCGACAGGCCTGGCCCATACAGGCAAGGCCAGCAGTAGTGTGGTGAGAGACAGAAGAATGTGTTTGGTCATAATCGAAAGTTTAATTGATAACAACAATACGCCGGACGGGGAGACCGTCGGCATGAATCAAATAGACTCCGGCCACGGGGAGGCCGCAGTCGATATGTGTGCTGCTGGAGGACATCAGCCGTCGGCCCATGATATCAAAGAGCGCCACATGACGTCCTTCCGGATTGTCGACGGAGAGCGAAAGTCCCTCGGCATAGACGGCAAGGGGAGCACTGTCGACATCATCGATGCCTTCGCCGCCGGCAAAGACGGCCACGATAGCGGTATCGGCCGTTACGATGAAGCGCAGCGGGTTGTCCTGGCTGCCATTGCTCCACCCCGTGAACCGATAGGGCGGAATGGGGGTGGCGAGGAGTGTGCAGGTATCGCCCGGACAATAGTCGCCAGCACCCGAAACTTCACCCATACGGGCATCGTTGGGCGAGGCGGAGACATGATAGGTATTGGGGGCCGTGATGGCGCGAATCAGCCAAGAGTAATAAATGTCATACTGGACGTCGACCTGACACCAGGCGCCGGATACGCGGAGCCACGAGCCGTCGCTGTTGCCGCAGTAGCGTCCCAAGGCGATGGGTCTGTCGCCCTCGGCAACAACGCTTAAGGTTATCCATACGGGAGCAGCGGTGTCGAGGCTGAGGGGGGTGGTGAGAACGTGTCTGAACCACGTGTATTGCTGGTTGCCGCTTATATCGACAATGGTGGCATGGTAGGCCAACGTCTGAGGGCAGATGCTGTCGCCCAGGTAAATGTTGAGTTCGTGGGTTGTGACCGAGGCGAGGAGGAACTGGACCTCGGTAAGGGTGTTATGGGCAAACGATGCGGCGGGCACCCGGATGCCCCATTCGACAGTGTCGCTGTTGCTCCCCTGCCAGGTGGTGAAGAGCTTCTTGGAATAGCAAATGGTATCACCACGGAGCGGACGGAAGATTGCGCTGTCGGTCAAATCGTCGTATGCGATGAAGCTGTTGGGGTCGTAGACGGACCCCGAGGCCCAATGGGAGAAGACGTGGCCCTCGCTGGCACGTGCAATGAGGTTGACGGTGTCGGCGCCAGAACGATAGTTACCCGATCCGAGGACGGTGCCCATAAGGCTATCGTTTGCAACTACGTTGACAGTGCAAACAGAGTCGGACACTGGCGAAGCCGGGCGGATGCCGACGATGGCCTTGTTGCTCTGAGTGAAGCTGTATCCCGAGTAGGGATTGAGAGAGTCGATGCAGTAGAATCCATTGGCATAGCCACCCCAGCCCCAGTTGAAATGGAAATAGCCCAGCGAATCGTAGCCGTCGAGGACAAAAGTGTGGCCAGCATTGGAGATGCCGTTGCCCGAGTAGAGTACAGGACGGCCCTCGTCGCATTCTTGCTTCATCATTGCCACCCACCGACTGTCGGTGTATTCGTCCTTGAAGGCCGCATGCAGTTGAGGACTGTAGCGGAAATAGGTCTTCAGGGCATTCTCGGCCGAGGCATAAGAGATGCTGCCGTTGGAAGAAGTGTTGGCTCCACTGGCCTGCGGGCCATAGCTCATGTCCACTGCTATGCCGGCATCGCTACAGAGACGCGCTATAGCGAAAACCTCTTGATTGCTGCTCGAGGCATTGAGGCTGTCGGGCATGTGAGGCCAGTCGTAGTGAGTGGTGTCAAAACAAGCCGAGAGAACACCATAAAGAGGATGGTTATACGAATGGCTGCCCATACCGACAGCGGGATGGCACCAGAAACGCATAATCTGGGCCATGGCCGTGGCCACACAGCCTGTGTAGGTATAGGTGGAGTGTCCTACATCGTATGGACACAGGTCGTTGTAGTAAGGGCGCTGGTTCCAGCAGGTGGTGAGCAACGGGCCTACTTGGTTTCCGCTTTTCAACCCATCGGAAAGGAGCTGTCTCCACTGGGACGCAATCTCCGGTGTGGGCACGGCCATAGCATCCTCGGTGGCGGCGATGGCACGCATATAGCCATCAATCCAACTTCGCAAGTTGGCAGGCATATCCGTGGCGGGGAAAGTGCTGGTGTGCGAGTAGGCCAAGAGGGGACGAACACAATCGGATGCAGAGACGAGGACGAATCCCCGGCCATCAGCGGCATTGAAAAGATAGCACTGTGTGAAGTCTACAGGGGTAGCATCGACCACCGACTTCATCAGCACCCGGGCAGCGACACGACGGGCTGTAGCCACATCAACAGGCTTGCCACTGGCCACGACGAGGGCCATCAAAGCTATACTCAGTACAAGATATCTTTTCATGGCGTTAGGTTTCTCTCTGTCATATAAAAAGATAAAAAGGGGCACCGCAAATGTTTTGGTGGTGCCCCTTGTTGAGGGTTGTACTATCCTTTCAAGGCTTCTGAGCCACTGACAATCTCGATAATTTCGTTGGTAATGGCAGCCTGACGGGCTTTGTTGTAACTCAGACGCAAGTCTTTGAGCAGCTCGGTGGCATTGTCGGTAGCCTTTTGCATGGCCGTCATGCGGGCGCCATGCTCCGATGCCAGCGAATCGAGGATCATGCGATAGAGCGTCGACCTGAGCGTCAGAGGAACCATGCTGCGAACGATATCCTCTTTGGAGGGTTCGTAGATGTAATCGTTCCTCATGCCTTTGGACTGGCTGTCGCCTGCCCGATTGGCAGGGCTGATGGGAAGGAACCGGTCGGTGGAGAGCACCTGTGAAAGGGAGTTCTTGAATTGGTTATAGACTACCTCCACACGGTCTATTTCCTTGCGGGAGAAGGCCTCCATGATGCTGTCTGCAAGTGTGGCCACGGCCTCGAACGAAGCACTGTCGAGCAGGTCGTCGTTCACGGTGAGGGAAATATCTTTACGACGTACCAGCTGTTCGGACGACTTCTTGCCAATCGACAACACACGCAGCTCACCATCCTCGGGTAATTGGGTCTTATAATACTCTATGCGGGCGGTGGCCTGCTTAATGACGTTGCTGTTGAAAGCTCCGCAGAGGCCCTTGTTCGAGGTGACCACTATCAGCAAAACATTGCGCAATGGGCGGACAATATGGTAGGGCGTCAGCACCTCGCCACCGGTGTCGATATCGGACACAATCTCGTCGAGTTGCGAGGCGTAAGGACGCATGCCGATGATGGCGTTCTGGGCACGGCGAAACTTGGCGGCAGAGACCATCTTCATGGCAGATGTAATCTGCTGCGTCGAGCTCACCGAGGAGATACGTGTCCTGACTTCCTTTAGATTAGCCATAATACATTATTATTTATAGCGTTCTGCCAGGTCAAGGGCCACGCCTTTCATTTCGTCCAAGTCGCTGTCCACAAGTTTACCAGCCTTCAGGTTCTCGAGAATCGAAGCATGCTGGCTACGCATCTGGAAGAGAAACTCCTTCTCGAAGGCACGCACCTTGTCCACAGGCACCCTCTGCAACAATCCCTTGGTGCCGCAATAGATGATGGCCACCTGCTCTTCAACAGGCATGGGCGAGTACTGAGGTTGCTTCAGCACCTCCACGTTGCGTGCACCCTTGTCGAGCACGGCCTTGGTGGCTGCATCGAGGTCGGAGCCGAACTTGGAGAAAGCCTCCAACTCACGGTACTGTGCCTGGTCGATCTTCAGCGTACCAGCAATCTTCTTCATGGACTTGATCTGGGCTTTGCCGCCGACACGGCTCACGGAGATACCGACATTAATAGCCGGACGCACGCCACTGTTGAAGAGGTTGGTCTCCAAGAATATCTGGCCGTCGGTGATGGAAATGACGTTGGTGGGGATGTAGGCCG
>DGTB01000075.1:0-5458 GCA_002394185.1 Bacteroidales bacterium UBA4347
GGCGTATCGGGTAGGGGTTTGACCCCCTGATGGGGTGAAAAAATATTTTTTTTGAAAAAAATTTTGCCGGTTTGAAAAATGTTTGTAACTTTGCAGCGCAAAGTGCTACTAAAAACATGGAAAACAAAGATGCCATACAAGACTTGGAAAGTATCCGCACAATGATGGAGCGGAGCTCTCGTTTCCAGACAATTAACGGATGGGGAGTGACCGCCGTGGGACTCATCGCCCTGGTGGCGGCAGTGGTGGCCAACGGACTCTTCTACGAGGGTTCAGACTCTTGGTTCTCAACGCTCTATGGCAACACCGACTACCTTTGGAGCCACAAGACCCAAATTGCCATCATCGGAGCCCTGATTTTGGTCGCCGTGTGCGGCGGAATCGTCTTTTTCTCCTCCCTCTGGATGGCGAAAAGAAAAAATATTTCCGTCACCCTCGACCCCAACATGCGCCGCACGATGCTCAACTTCGCCGTGCCGCTGCTGGCCGGCGCCGTCCTCTGCACGGCCCTGCTGATGCAGGGACACTACGGACTGACCTCCTCCATCATGCTCATCTTCTACGGTCTGGCACTCATCAACTGCCACCACTTCTCCCACCGCCTGCTGGGCGTGCTGGGCTACCTGGAGCTGGCGCTCGGACTGGCCGACTGCTTCGTCGTCACCCACGCACTGCTCTTCTGGGCCCTGGGATTCGGGGCGCTGCACGTGGTGTTCGGACTGCTGCTCATCGTCAAAAACCGCCGCGGATGAAGGTGTCGCTCATAGGATTCAACAAGGCGTTCGAGAACCGGGCGCGACTGGGCATCATGTCGGTGCTGATGGTCAACGACACGGTTGACTTCACCACCCTCAAGCAGTGGCTGGAGCTCACCGACGGCAACCTGGCCAGTCACACCCGCGCCCTCGAGGAGCTGGGCTACATCGCCTGCGAGAAGCGCTTCGTGGGCCGCAAGCCCAACACCACCTTCCGCGCCACCCTGCAGGGGCGCGAGGCCTTCCAGGAACACCTCGCCGCCCTCGAGCAGTTCGTCAAGGAACAGAAATGATTGAAACATATATTTTTTTGCATATTAACTTTGAAACACAAAGTACTATTTAAAATATAAAACACAATGAAAACAATGGAAAACAACAACATGGATTCGCGCCGCGGGCGCAACGGCATCAAACTGGCCATCATCGTCGGACTCTGCATCCTCCTGCTCATCCCCTGGGCATTCATACGGTCGCTCATCAGCGAGCGCAGCACCACCGCCACCGGCGCCGAGAGCGAGGTGTGCGAGAAATGGGGCACGGCACAGGCGGTGAAGGGGCCCGCCGTCAAGGTGTACACGCAGAAGGACGAGCAGTCGTTCTCGCTGCTGCCCGACCAGCTGGACATCAAGGCCGAGGTGAACACCCGCAACCTCAACCGAGGCATCTACGACTTCACGGTCTACGACGCCGACATCGTCCTCAGCGGCACCTTCCTCCTGCCGCCGACCCTCACCGACACTCAGCGTGCCCTGCTGGCGCAGAACTGCTGGCAGATGGCCGTGGAACTCAGCTCCCTCAAAGGGCTCACCGACAATCCCACCGTCACCGTCGGCGGCCGCACCCTCACACCGCAGGAGATCTCCTTCGAGGGGTCGCGACTGCTGTGGCGTGCCGACCTCAGCACCCTGGTGGCCGGTGCCGTCCTCCCGTTCGAGATCCGTCTGCCACTGCGCGGCTCCAACGAGCTGAAGTTCGTGCCCATGGGCAACACCACGTCGGTGCAGATGCACTCCAACTGCCCCACCCCCTCGTTCGACGGCAACTTCCTGCCCGTGGAGCGCACGGTGACCTCCGAGGGATTCGACGCGCAGTGGCGTGTGCTGGCCATCAACCGCAGCTTCTCGCAGGTGGTGCCCAAAAACAGCTGGCACGGCACCAACAGCGACTCCTTCAGCGTGCAGCTGCGGCAGCCCGTGATGCAGTACCAGCAGAACGACCGCGCCTCGAAGTATGCCTTCCTCGTGGTGCTGCTCACCTTCGCCGTGGTCTTCTTCGTCGAGGTGCGCCGCGAGCGTCCCATCCATCCCGTGCAGTACCTGCTCATCGGCATCGCCGTCATGCTGTTCTACACGCTGCTGCTCTCCTTCTCGGAGCATCTGTCGTTCCTGGTGTCGTACTTCATTGCGTCGGTCATGACGGCCGGTCTGCTGGGCGTCTACCTCGGCGCCATCATGCGCGACAAGAAGGTGGGCCTCGTCATCGGCGGCCTGCTGGCGGCACTCTATGCCTTCATCTACATCCTGCTGCAGATCGAGAGCTACGCCCTGCTGGTGGGCAGCGTGGGCCTCTTCGCCCTGCTGGCGGTGGCCATGGCGGCCTCGCGGCGTATCGACTGGTACAGCAACAATAAAGAATAGCACCGCTATGCGACGCACACTCATCATCTCCGCAATCGTCGTCGCCGTGCTCTGGGTGGCAGCAGTGGCCGTAAGGCTGCTGCTGCCCTGGGGGGCACACCTCGTGGGCTTGGCCGACATCATCCTCTACTGGGTCGCCGTGGCGGCCACGGTGGTGCTGACGGCCATGGTTTTCTACTCCCTGCTGCACCGCCAGCCGCTACTCATGCGTATAGCCGGTTGGGCGTTCTACCTCCTGATCGGCCTGGAGGGCATGCTCGTCGCCGCCGTCATCGGCAGCACCACATTCCTCTTCAACGCCCTGCCCGAAGCCAAGGTCGTCGACATCGACGACCGCTACCTCGTGCGGAGCGATTTCTGGGACGGCCATGTGCTCTACGAGCGCGACGGACTGGTGGAGCGACGGCTGACGGCCATCGAGTTCGGCTGGTACCTCGACGAGGAGCATGTGGACAACCTCCGCGTGGCGGTATGCCCGAAGCATGAACTGCTGCTCATCGAGTGCGACGACCGTCCCGAGGACCTCCCCACCGACGAGGATGCCGCCATGCCCACCCGCACCCACCACCGCTACCTACAGTCGCTCGACGGCCTCCAATACGACGACGCCGAGACGATAGACCTCCTCGAGAAATGTCCGGAACTGCAAAGATGACGCGCCACCGTCTACCCTTATACGCCGCCTTCCTGCTGCTCTACCTGGCAGGCGACCTTCTTGGCAACCTGCTGTGGGCGCTGACGCATTATGTTTTCGACTTTCACTGCCTGCCATACCCAGGCCAGGTGCCGGAGCGCATCCTCGCTTCGGCCCTGGCGGGCATGCTGCTCGCAGTGGCTCCAGCCTGGCTATGGCACCGTTGGCACAGCCGGTGGGTAGCCATGCTGCCTGCCATACCCCTGCTCGCCTTCAACCTATGGCTGCACCTCTTTCCCGGCCCCCTGGGCGAAGGACAGGAACTTCTGTCAGCCCTTTGGGAAAGCTCCATGATACCCGTGGCCGAGACAGGTAAAGTGTTGATGGCACTATTCGACGGTCTCCAATGCCTCCCCTTCGTCTGCATCGTCGTCCTGCCGCCGCTCTACTATGCCCTCCTCGTCCTGCTGGCCACGACTGTCGCACAACGCAAATAATTTTTTTTATCAACGGTGTTATATTTCCGCCCCCTCTGCGTCTAACAAAGCAGAACACCAACAACCAACGCACCATGGAACACAACGACGAACAGGACGAATTCCTCCGGCAGCTGCGACGCAACGACCGGCTGATCTACAAGGTTTGCATGGCCTTCACCGACCGCCAGCCCGACAATGTGCGCGACCTCTACCAGGACATCGTCTGCAACCTCTGGGAGGGACGCCTCCAATGGCACGGACAATGTTCGGAGAGCACCTGGTACTACCGCGTGGCACTGAACACCGCCATCTCGCAGTGGCGACGACGGCGACGGCGTCCCACGATAGTGGAGCTGACCCCCGAGATGGCCGAGCGTCTGGCCGAAGAGCAGGGCGACACGCTGGTCGCCGAACTCTACCGCCGCATCGACCGCCTCGGCAACGCCGACAAAGCCGTCACCCTCCTCTACCTCGACGGCCTCTCGCAGGCCGAGATGGCCGACATCCTGGGCATCAACGAGGCCGCCGTCGGCATGCGCGTCATGCGTGTCAAAAGAAGATTGCAAACCCTTAACACCGAAGACCTATGAACAACGAGTCCCAACCCAACCTCACCCTCGAGCAGATGCAGCAGCTCTGGCAGCAGTGCAACGAGCGCCTGACGCGTATAGCCACCCTGCAGGAGGCCACCGTGCGCCGTGCCCTCGAGCGCTCCCTCTCCTCCACCCACCGCCGCATGCTGCGCGACAAGCAGGCGCAGCTCCTCGTCGGCGCCGTCGTCCCCCTCTTCTTCGCAACGCAATACCGCCTCTACCTCGGCGACTGGCGCTACCTGCTGCCCTACCTCGTCTTCTTCCTCCTCTGGGCGTGGCTCCTCACGGCCGAGTACCGTCTCTACCGCCTCGTCCGCGCCCTCGACCCCCTGCAGCATACACCCATGGAGGTGGCACAGGCCTCTGAGCGCCTCCTGCGGGCCGAGAAGGTCAACATGATTGGTTCCATCTGCTCCATCCCGCTGCTGATTGTCGACTTCGCCCCGCTGTGTGCCCGCCTGCGCGGACTGGACATCTACGCCTACACCGCCGACCACCCCCTGTTCCAGGCACTGCTCTTCCTCGGCACGGCCGCCTTCAGCACCGCCCTGGCCGTGTGGTACTACCGCCGCTACCGCAGCCTCCTCCATCGGTTGAAACAGGACCTTAGCCAGTACGGCGACCTGCAATAAAACAACAGTCCCCGTCGGAACGCCGGCGGGAACCATTGTTTTCGGTAGTTGGAACACCTTTACTTGGTGACCAGCTTGTAGGTGTCGCTGGCGATGACGAACTCCTCGTCGGTGGTGACCACCACGGTGGCAACCTTCGAGTCGGGGGTGCTCAGGATGACGTCCTCGCCCATGGTCTTGTCGTTGAGCTCGAGGTCCACCTTGATGCCGAGGCACTCCAGGCCTTCGAGGATGGGACGACGCATGAACCAGGCGTTCTCGCCGATGCCGCCAGTGAAGAGCAGCAGGTCGCAGCCGCCCATCTCGGCCATGTAGCCGCCGATGTAGCGTTTCACGCGCTGGGCGAACATGTCGAAGGCGTAGGTCGAGCGCTCGTCGCCGGCATCGCGACCGGCGCGGATGTCGCGCATATCCTGCTTGTCGCCGCTGATGCCGATGAGACCGCTCTGCTTGTAGAGCAGCTTGGTCAGCGCCTTGCTGTCGTAGCCCTGGTCCATGAGGTAGAGGATGACGCCGGGGTCGACATCGCCGCAGCGCGAGCCCATGATGAGGCCCTCCAGGGCGGTCATACCCATGGTGGTGTCGAAGCTCTTGCCGTGGTCGATGGCGGCGATGGAGGCTCCGCTGCCAAGGTGGCAGGAGATGATCTTCAGGTCGTTCCAGTCGCGGCCAATCATCTTGGCGGCCTTCTCGGCCACGAACTTGTGGCTGGTGCCGTGGAAGCC
>DGTB01000075.1:5534-7111 GCA_002394185.1 Bacteroidales bacterium UBA4347
GGAAGCCGTAGCGGCGGATGCCGTATTTCTCATACATCTCGTAGGGCAGGCCGTAGAGGAAGCTCTTCGGCGGCAGGGTGCTGTGGAAGGCGGTGTCGAACACAGCGGCCTGGGGCACATTGGGCAGCACCTCGCGCATGGCGTAGATACCGGCCAGGTTGCCGGGGGTGTGCAGCGGGGCCAGGTGCTCAAGGCTCTTGATCTGCTCGATGACCTTGTCGGTCACCAGCACGCTCTCCTTGAAGAGCTCGCCGCCGTGGGCGATGCGGTTGCCGACGGCACCGATCTCGTTGAAGCTTTTGATGACACCCATCTGGGGGTCGATGAGGGCGTTGAGGACAATCTTGATACCGGCAGTGTGGTCGGGGATGGGCACCTGCTCGTAGTGCTTCTGGCCGTTCCACTTGTGGGTGAACTCACCCATTTCCAAGCCGATACGCTCCAGCAGGCCCTTGGCCATCACATTGGCGTTGTTTGCCATGTCGATCAGCTGATACTTGATCGAAGAACTTCCGCAGTTCAAAACTAAAACCTTCATATTCGATTTAATTGTTTGATTTATATATTCTTTTATCTATTGGTCACTCTTTTAACGACCTCCAAAGATACGAAAAAAAAATGAACTGTGAATTTTTTTAACACAATTCATCGGAAAAATCTTCGACCTCCACCTCGGCAGCGCCGTTGACCGTATACTGGCGGCCCGACGTCAGCTCCAGGCACAGCCAGCGCGTGCGGCGGTGTTCCTGGGCCTCGAAGAGCAGTGCAGGCCTGGACCGCAGGCGGAACCGCACACCGGGCTGCAGCTGGTCGAGGGTCAGGGCCGCGGCCTCGGGCGTGTAGCCGGGCTCGAAGCGCCGCAGGGCGGCCTCGGCCTGGCGACCGGCGGCACGCTCCATGGGCACCCGCCGCGCAAAACGCGCCACCAGGGGCTGCACCTCCCCAGGGAAGAACGCCAGGTGCTCGCGCAGCAGACGGCAGTACTCCCCCTGCCACTCGTGGCCGTGGGGCTGCACGGAGTGGCCGTGGCGCAGGTGCGTCTCCAGGTGCGCCGCCTCGTGGAGGAACACCCACAGGAAACGGTACGGCCCCAGGTCGCCGTTGACGGAAATCTCGTGGAACGGGTGCTCGCGGCCGCCCGCCGACTGCGGCCAGCGGTAGTCGCCGAGCTTCGAGCGGCGCTCCTGCGTGATGTGGAAATGTACCTTGTGAAGGTTCAGATAGTCATACACCCAGTCCACCGCCCCGGCAGGCAGGTGGTTGGCCAAAATCCGTCTGTACCGTTCTTCCGTCGTCATTCCCCAACCCTTAACTCATAACTCTTGACTCATAACTAAAAAGACGGGCAGTCGCAGTGGCTGCGCGAGTGCTTGTGCATATTCACACTGCTGCTGCAGGCCCCGCAAGCCACGCTTGCCGCCAGCAGCAACGCTATCAGTCCGATGATTCTTTTCTTCTTCATAACCACTTTCCATAACGGCCTTCCCCGACAAATATTGTGCACCACCACAAAAAAACTCCCACCCCCACCCGAACCCTACCCGAGAGGGGTCCGATACGGCCGTTCTCATATTGTT
>DGTB01000074.1 GCA_002394185.1 Bacteroidales bacterium UBA4347
AACAATATGAGAACGGCCGTATCGGGGGCGAATTGCATAGGGGTCGGGTGGGAGAAGCGGGCGGTTCGGGAGGGGAAGTGGGCGGCTTGGGTGGGAAATGGGGCGGTTTGGGTTGGCGGGATGGGCGCGGGGTGGGTGTTCTCCGGGTGTGCGACCCTTTTTTTACTGTAATAAGATGTTGCAGTATAGGGTGTTGCGGCGGCGGGCGAATTTTTTTTTGGAAAATCCAAGAATTGTTTGTAACTTTGCACTTTAATTTCAAGGTATATTTATTGTTTCAACTAAAAAAAAGATGCAATGATCTGGGGACTGATAATATCGCTTGTGTTGACGGTAGTCGTGGTGCTGTTGGCCACCAACGCCAAGAGCAACAAGAAGCCCGGTGTGCTGTCGTGGGGTGTGGCGGTGGTGTGTTTTCTGGTGCTGTGGTTCACGGCGGGGCGCATGGTGGAGAATATACGCAACTATTCGGCTGCCAAGCAGATGATAGCCAATGCTTCCGCGGGGCTGGGCACCCTGGCCGAGGACGAGCTCTCCGCCGAGGTCTATGGCCTGATCAGCGGTCTCGGCGTCACCGACGCCATTGTGTCCGGTGCCGGCGAGGCGGTGCTGCACTCCTGCAGCGTCCGCATCTGGACCTACCTCGTCGTGTCCCTGGTTGTGGCGCTGGTGATGTATTTCGGCTTCACCCTCTTCATGGAGGCCAAGCCCGGCAGCGGCTCCTACCGTTCGGGCGACGAAGGCTACAGCACCCGTGGCGCATACGAGGATTTCTAAGAAAAGATATTTACAAATAATTAATAATCAAAATTATGGCAAACCATCTCATTATCGGATTGGGCGGTACCGGCGGCAAAGTGATCCGCGAGTTCCGCAAACGTGTTTTCGAAGAGTTCCGCAGGAACGAACCCGGCAACGGCATCTTTGTCGATTATGTCTATGTCGACTCCTCGGTCGAGGACCTCAACGACCGCAATGGCTGGCGCGTGCTCGGCAAGAGCGTGCACCTCGGCGAGAGCCAGAAGGTGAACATCAACGGCATCAGCACCTCGGCATTGGACAATATCAAGATGTTCCCCGGCCTGGAGGCTTTCCTCAATCCCACCGACATCCAGATGATGAAGGACAAGATGGGTCCGCTGATCAGCGCCGGCATCGGCGGCCAGCGTCGCCGTCTTGGCCGCACCCTCATCGCCAATAATCTTGGCGACCGCAACAATACGTTGAACTTCGAGTCCGTCGTGCGTGGCGCCGTGGGCCGTCTGCAGAGAGACAGCGGCGACAGCGACGTGACCTTCCATATCTGTGCCGGTATGGCCGGCGGTACGGGCTCCGGCTCCATCGTCGACGCCATCAGCCAGATCCGCACCTGGTTCCCCTACAACCAGGACACCAAGGCCTTCAAGATGCGCCTGATGGTGTATATGCCCGAGCAGACCATGGTGGTGCAGAAGCACGACTCCGGCTTCTACCAGGCCAACGGCTATGCCGCCCTCAGCGAGCTCAACGCTCTGAGCGTGGGCACCTACAAGCCCGTCGACGTCAAGGGCGAGAAGGACCCCTTCAGCGGCAAGGTGCAGCGCCTGCTGCAGAGCCAGGAGCCCTTCGAGGCCTGCTATGTCTACAGCAATGTCAACGAGCGCGGCAAGGTGCTCGACCTCGGACAGTCGCTGCCCGCCGTGGTGGCCGACTTCCTGTTCCAGACCACCGTGGCCGCCCACCTGGCCGGCAGCAAGGGCGAGCTGGGCCGCCTGGTGGGTTGCGAGAACGACGGCGCCGGCCCCGAGCAGGACCAGAGCGGCCGTCCCACCCGCAGCCGCAAGTTCCTCAGCTTCGGCATCACCCGCATCTCCTATCCCGAGACCGAAATCCGCGAGTTTGTCACCTATAGCTACGCCACCCAGACGGCGCTGCAGCTCACCTACAACTACTGGCTCGAGGGCCAGGGCTTTGGCGAGCGCACCCTCGACGAGGTGGGCTCCGGCTACACCGAGGAAATCAAGAGCCCCAAGAACCGCGGCACCCTCATGCTCGACAATGCCCACCTGATCCTCTCCGCCGCCATTATCGACAACGATTCGACCAGAAAATGGCGCGAGCTCGACGAGACCTGGAGCTCCCGCACCGCCCGCGAGGTGGAGGACATCATGAAGAGCGTCGCCGACAAGAAGATATGGGTCAACAACCTGACCGACCGCTGCAAGGTGTTCTTCGAGCGCGACTTCCGCAACCAGGGCGTCAAGGCCTTCTACACCAACCAGCAGAAGGAACTCAAGGCCTACGCCAAGTTTATCCGCCGCCACATCGAGAACAAGCTCTTCACCGAGTGGAGCACCGGCCTGAAGAGTATGCTCGAGATTGAAAAATACCTCACCATCCTGATGCAGGACTGCAGCGAGCGTGTCAATAAATTCAACAGCCAGAAGTCGGCCTTGGCCAACGACGACCTGCCACGCGCCACGCAGGAGATGAAGGATGCCAAGCTTGAATACGACAACATCGGCTGGCTGAAGGATGCCGTCACCGGAGCCTCCGGCAAGGTGCTGGGCAAGTTCCAGACGGCTATCTGCCACTACTATACCACTGCCACCCGCATCGAGGCCTACGAGTATGCCCGCATGCTGCTGCAGGAAATCGTGCTCGAGCTGGGCAAGATGCAGGAAGGCGTCAAGGCTTTCAAGGACCGCGTCGGCGAAATCAACAACGAGGTTACCAAACAGGCCGCCAGCAAGTGCAAGACCCACGAGGAGCAGGACGACGCCAACATCAAGAAGTACGACCCCGAGAAGGTCCGCACCATCGTCCGCCAGTATACCTCCAACAAGGAATACCAGGAGAAGACCGCACAGCAGGTGCGCAACGCCCTCATCGCCCAGCTGGGCGAGGACGGCGAGCGTTCCTTCGCCAACCTCTTCGACAAGACCGACCTCACCTCCGTGAGCGACACCATCCTCGACATCTGCACCGACAACGCTGTCAGCGCTATGGAAGAGACCGCCAAGAGCGACCCGCTGAGCAAGATGGTGGGTGTCAACATCCTGGACAAGCTGAAACAGGAACTCACCAGCGAGGAGCGCATGGAAGCCTTCGTCAAGCAGATTGTGCAGAGCTCGGCCACCTACGTGCAGTTCAACCCGCAGGAGAAGAGCAAGGTCATTGCCGGCAACAGCGGCGCCATGATGGAGATGCTGCAGCTGAGCATCCCCAAGCCCGACGAGAGCCAGCAGGCTTTCTACAACCAGCTCGTCCAGGCTTTCCGCAATCAGGTGCCCGGTTTCCAGCCCTCCGACGTGTCGGAGCACTACAAGACCAACGAGATTGTCGCCGTCAGCGCCAAGTCGGGCTTCCCGCTGCGCTACCTGTCGAACATGACGGTGCTGAAGGACAAGTACGACAAGCTCGTCAACTCGCCCGACGGTGCCTTCAACAAGATGGTGCTGCACACGGAGACCTTTGCCGACATCGCCAAGACCATCCCCGCCATCTTCGAGATGGACAGCATGGAAATCAAGAAAGAGATTCTGCCCAAGCTGATGCTGGCCTACGCCCTCGGCCTGATCGAGGAGCAGCAGGATCCCACCACCGGCGAGCACTTCTCCGCCATGAAGGGCAAGGATGCCTTCGGCAACGACGAGTGGACTCCGCTGGGCAAGGACTTCGGCCAGATATGGAACGCCCTCGGCCAGGACTTCGCCAAAGCCTCTGACCTCAAGGCTCAGGTGGAGGCCGCCCTTGCCACCCAGGCCCGTAGCAACGAGCAGAAAGCCGTTGTCAAACAGGCTCTCGGCAATGTGCTGCAGAATCAGGTGAAGAACTCCCTCTGCGAGGGTAACCAGTTCCATCCCGATTTCGAAGGCTATAAGAAAGTGGCCGTCGCCATCCTCGGCAACGAGTTGAAGGAATTGTAATACAGGTTCCGAATTGAAAGAATAAAAGTTTATTAAGTACAAAATATAAAAAAAACAATATTATGGCATTAAAGAAAGGTATCTGCAAGAACTATGACAACTGCGACCTTGCAGACAAACAAGAGATACAGGAAGTTGATTCCATTGAATTCAAGTGTCAAGAGTGCGGCAAGGACCTGCACGAACTGGACGAGGGCGCTGGCAGCACTACGGGTGGCGGCATGAACAAGAAGCTCATCGCCATCATTGGCGGTGCCGTGCTGGTTGTCGGTCTCGGCGTGGGTGGCTACTTCGCCTTCAGCGGCGACAAGAGCGCTGCCCCCGAGGCAGAGGAGACCGAGATGGCGGAAGAGGCCACGGAAACCGGTAAGCAAGCTGCCCAGCCTGCTTCCACCACCAAGGCCGCTCCTGCCGCCAAGCAGGACACTCCGAAGACGAGCACCTCGTCGAGCTCAAGCCTGCCCTATGGTTCCTACAGCGGCCCCACCCAGGGCGGTGTGCCTCACGGTGCCGGCGGTACCATCAGCGTTACCTCCAGCTATCAGATCGACCTGAAGGACGGCCGTGGCTCCATGCTCGACGTCCATCCTGGCGACAAGATTGCCAACACCAAGTTTGAGAACGGTCGCCTGCGCAGTGGCGAGCTGCAGCGCACCGACGGTACTCGCAAATGGTTCAACTGCTAAGCTGAATGATTCGACGTCTCCTCATATCATGCCTTCTGGGCCTTCTCCTCTTCGGGGGAGGCCCGAAGGTTTTGGCTCAACCCGCATGCGCCACCAACCAGTTGCGCACCATGGCCTCTGCCATTGGCCTCAGCGCCCGGTTGGTTGAAGGTCTGAATTACAGGGTTGTGGAGTATCGTTCGATACCGGTGAGCGTTATCGTCAAGGATGGCGAGGTGGTGCATATCGGCTACTCCCTCTTCACCCCCTTGCAACGTTCGCACATGTCCGAGGACCAATGCAACTTCATCGAGCGGCTGATGCTGGCTTCCGACCTTGGCGAGTTCTACGGCAAGAGTTTCCAAAAACACCTGGCCGAGGAACGCATCAGGTTTGAGAAAGGCTCCGTGGCCGACCTCAAGACCCTGTGTCTGGATACAAACGCCTATTTCCAAATTACGCTGCAGGACGACAAACGCTATATCTGCAACTGGTACAGCGAGAACCGTCGCAGCGTGACGCTCTCCTATCCTGCCGACTATCTTCTCCTGAAAGGTGTTACCATCCAGGAAGGCGAGAACCGTCTGGCTGTGGAGGCGCGCCGTTTCCGCCTGGAAGAGGTTGAGCCCGCCAATCCGGTGGAGCAGATCATGGTCAACGCGGGCAACAGCCCCATCTATGTCCTCACGGGCGAGATATTCCACCTGCCGGAACTGAACTCCAACCGCTATTTCGTCAACGACCCCGAGACGGGATGGCAGTTGCTCTACGGCGAGGATTTCCCCTTTGAGAGCATGGCCAATCTGGTGACCGGGGTCGAACTGGAGTCGGACATCGAGGTGGCATTCACGCAGGTGAAATACGGCTACAAGCGCGAAGAATTCACGTTGCCGTTGCGCCAATGGATCGGCTACTGTCTGCAGCAGGGCTGCCGACCCTACTTCGGCGTCATCAGCGAGAAAGACGGCACTGTGGCGGCCGAACTCGTCATGAACAACCCGGAAATGGGTTATGCCCATGTGATGAAGTTCACCTTCTCGACAGATATTATCAAAGAACGCAAAGGCACCGTCAAGGCTCGCCTCAACGCTTTTGTTCCCATGTCGAACCTTAAATCCCTTTTCAATGAGAATGAAATCCATTAAAAAGATTGCCCTTTTGGCGTTCACGCTGTTGCTCACCACCACGGTGATGGCCCAGCAGTCGAATTCCAAGGAAATCAACAAGATCAAGCGCAGCAGCTCCTACCTCTACGCCGAAGCGACGATGGAGAGCGAGAAGGACGCCTACGAGGTGGCCAACGAGTTGCTGCTCCAGCAAATCAATGAGTATATCGCCTCCAAGCGCAAACTCAACAAGGCCTCCAATGTCCTCATCAAGGACCTACAGGCCAAGTCCGAGTCCCTCACCATGATGCGTGGCGAGATGCACCGCGTCTTTGTGTATGTCAAAAAGAGCGATATCGAAGGAGTGGAGAACTATGTGAATGTTTCACATAACGACACTCCCGCCGATGTGGTGCCCACCATGCCCGGCGCTCCTGTCGTGGTAGAGGAACCGGCGGCGGAAGCGGCTTCTGCCGAAGTGGAGGTACCTGCCGACGAGGTGGCCCAGGATGTCGTGTACAGCCAGGCTGCTTCCACGGAAACGAATGCCAATCCCATGCCTACGCCCGTCCCAGCTGCCAAGGTCCAGAATCCTCTTCCCACCTGGCAGCAGGATGCTGTGAAGCAGCTCCTCGATTGCCCCGACATCACAGCTTTCCGCGCCAAGCTCAACCGCATGAAGGCCGAATACAAGGTGAAACGCTTTGGCACCCCCGACAAATGCCCCTCGGTAGCCAACAGCTTCTGGGCCATTTTCGACACCGACGGCCGTCTGGTTACCGTTCTGGGCACCGGCGAGAACATCCGCATCGACTACCGTGTCATGCAGAACTCCTCGCTCGATGTCTACAAGGGCCGTACCGCCTTGTGGTTCACTTTCGCCAAATAAAACAATCCGATTCACGAACAAAATAAAAACAGAATAAAATGAAAAGAATCCTCCTCGCAATCGCCATGGTATTCGCCTTTGGAGCCATGCAGGCTCAGGACGAGGTCCTCTTTGAGTTTTCCGACGGCATCGAAGGCGCTGTCAAGCAGACCATGGAGCAGAACACCTCCCGTTTGCTTACGGCCATCAACCAGGCTGAGTCCTCCGGCAAGGATATCAACTACAGCGGCATCGGCATCGACGACCTCGCCACCCAGAGCATCGGCATGATGTGGAACAATGTCAAATTCCGCGTCCTCGACGACGACATCGTCGAACACTGCCTTCGCATCAAAGCCTCCAACGGCCGTGTCATCGGCTATCAGGCCCGCAATATCGCCGTGGTCATGAAACCCATCGACGACTCCTACGTCGGCGACCTCAACCAGGAGATTTGCATCAACTACGACCCCTCCGGACGTATCTCCGACTTCAACATCACCATGGGCCTTCAGCAGTACGTACGCCTCATGAAAGAGGGCGAGCGCCTCAACGACGCCGACCGCCGCATGCAGATTCTCCACTGGGTCGAGCAGTTCCGCAACGCCTATGTCCAGAAGGACATCAACTTCATGGAGGACGTCTTCTCCGACGATGCCCTCATCGTCACCGGCAAGGTCGTCAAGCGTCAGCACACCGACATGAAGCCCATCGCCAAGGTCGAATACACCACCCAGGGCAAGCAGCAGTACCTCAATGGTCTCCGTCGCGTCTTCCGCAACAACGCCTACATCAACGTCAAGTTCGACGACATCCAGATCGTCCGTCATGGCGCCAAGCCCAACTACTATGGCGTCACCCTCAAGCAGGGCTGGTTCACCAAGAACTACAGCGACGAAGGCATCGTCTTCATCGTCTGGGACTTCACCGACGAGTTCAGCCCCAAGATTATGGTGCGTACCTGGCAGCCCACCGAGATTGACGACAGCGACGTCTTCACCCTCAGCAACTTCAAACTTAATTAATACAACCACGTTACCATGAAAAGATTTGCTCTATGCCTCTTCCTGGCTCTCAGTCTCGGCCTCTCGGCCCAGGAGTTGAAAGTCACTGACTTCCGCGCCGACCTCACCATGACCGACGCCGCCAAGTTCCCCAAGAAGGATGCCAACGGCGTCAACTGCGGCCTCATCCGTCTCGGTCTTGTCCTGCCCGATGCGCAGTTCGAAGGCGACATCATCTCGTCCGAGTACAAGGACGGCGAGTGGTGGATTTACATGATGAAGGATGCCAACTGGATCACCATCAAGTCCAAGAGGTATCTCCCCCTGCGCCACGAGTTCGAGCCCATCCGCAGCAACGTCACCTATGTGATGCTTGTCGACAAACCCCAGATTGCCTATGACGGCCCCACGGGTACCATCAAAATCGAATGCAACATCAAGGACGCCGACGTCTACGTCGACGGCGAGAAGATTTCCGCCGTGACCCCCTGCGAGTACAAAGGCCCCGAAGGCACCCACGAGGTGCTCATCCGCTCCAAGGGCTACAACGACGAGCGCCAGACCGTCAATGTGCTCCTCAACAAGAAGGTCCCCTGCTCCATGACCCTCCGCCCCGCCGGCACCTTCCAGCTCGACGGCATCAGCTACGAGATGGTCAAGGTGGCTGGTGGCTCCTTCATGATGGGCTCCAAGGCCAAGCCCGAGGACAAAAACTACCCGCTCAACTTCGCCCAGCCCCAGCATGAGGTCATCCTCCGCAACTACGCCATCGGCAAGACCGAGGTCACCCAGGCCCTCTGGGAGAAGGTGATGGGTAGCAACCCCTCGCTCGTCCAGGGCCCCAACCTCCCCGTCAGCAATGTGTCCTATACCGACTGCCTCGAGTTCATCCGTCGTCTCAATCGCCTCACCGGCCAGCACTTCCGCCTTCCCACCGAGGCTGAGTGGGAGTTCGCTGCCCGCGCCCGTGGCACTCAGGATCCCGATGCCTTCTCGGGCGGTTCCAAGGCCACCCAGCTCGACGGCGTGAGCGCTGTGGGTTCCAAGCATACCAATCCCCTGGGCCTGTGCGACATGAGCGGCAACGTCGCCGAGTGGTGCTCCGACTGGGCCGGCACCTATCCCGCCGACCGTACCATCAGCCCGCAGGGTCCCGACGAGGGCACTCAGCGTGTGGTCCGCGGCGGCTATGCCGGCGGCAACAAGTGGGCCTGCTTCGCCTCCTCGCGCGGCCATCAGGACCCCGACACACCCTCCGCTTTCATCGGCCTCCGCCTCGCCATGGACGATTGAAAACATGAAGTATGCGAAACGAAAGTAATCAATAATAATAATTAAACTTTAAAAATCATGAGAAAAATAGTTACTCTTGCTGTCGCCTTGTTGCTGGCTGCAACAGGTATGGCACAGACCAACAGCAATGCCAAGTTCAACCTTGTCGTGGGCAGTTTCTCTGGCGACTATGCCGACCAGCAGCGCGTCAACGTTATCAGCGAACTCTGCAAATCCCATCGCGCCAATGTCATCGAGCAGGGTGTCTACAACGCCCTTCCCCAGAATGTGCGCAGCAAGATGCAAGTCTTTGCTGTCATCACGGGCAAATCCACCCTCACCACCGAGCAGAAGGAAAGCACCCGTACCGACAAGAACGGCAACAAGAAGACCGTCATTACCTACAACTCCAAAATGGCCACCACGCTCACCTTCACCGACCCCGCTTCGGGCAAAACCATCTGTGAGCCGGTGTTCGAGAGCACCAGCTACGATGAGGACCGCTCCAAATCCATCAACAACGCCATTGCCGTGGGCAGCACCAAGGGCAAGCAGATGTTCCTCGTTCAGCAGCTCCTCACCCTCGAGGAGTTCCTGCAGGACAAGTATCCCCTGCATGGCAAAATCATCAACGTCGAGGAGGCCAAGAAGAACAAGGCTGAGGTCGTGACCGTCAACCTCGGCTCCCGCGACGCCATCTACCGCGGCCAGACCTTCGAGATCGTCGGCGAGAAGAAGAACTACGGCAAGCTCCGTGTCCGCGAAATCAACGACGATTCCCTCTCCACCCTCAGCGTCGAGAAGAGCGGCAAGGATATCATGAAAGCCATCGCCAACGGCGAGGAACTCCAGATCGTCAGCTACGTCCAGGTCATCAGCCTCAACGGCCTTGTGCGCGTTGAGCAGGAAGCCCCGCGTCTCACCGTCACCAGCATTGACGAAGTCAAGAAGCGCAACGTGGCCTTCGGCGGCATCACCGGCGGCGCCCCCGACAATTTTGTCAGCACCGTCAAGAGCAAACTCAAAGACAACCGCCGTGTCAACGGCTACGAGCTCGGCGCCAAGGATTGCCCCGCACTCGAGACCCTCGACGGCCTCGTCTACGGCTACTACACCGGCATGGAAAACACCAGCCGCCTTGTCAAGGCCGAGGAGGAACTCCTCGTGCTCAAGGACTACACTGAATACACCTGCCGCCTCGGCTGGTATCTCTTCATTGTCGACCCCAAGACCGGCAACATCGTCTCTGCCAGTAACGAAGGCTGCACCGCCATCAGCGACGAATCGGCCGAGGCGGCTACCAACAAAGCCATCCGGAACGCTGCCGATATCACCTCCGCCACCTATAGCACCTATCCGCTCATCGGCACCATCCTCACCATCGAAGACGGCGACACAAAGAAGGCCAAATCGGTCTCCATCGACCTCGGCTCCGACTTCCCCGTCAGAGAGGGTCTCCGCTTCGACGTCTACACCCAGGATGCCGCCGCCGGCTGGGAAAAAGTGGGCCGCATCGAGGTCGCCAACATCGTCGACGGCACCCACTCCTCCTGCACCGTCAAGAAGGGCGGCGAGGCCATCCGCAAGGCTGTCGAAGAGAACCTGCCTATCCGTATCACCACCTTCATCCTTAAAGAACTCCTCGAATTATGAACCGTCTGAAAATATTCATCCTTCTGGCCGCCATGGTGGCCGGTAGCGGCATACTTCGCGCCCAAAGCTCCGAAGTGGCCGTGCTCGAAAACGACGGCCGTTTCGCCCTCTTCAGCGTCCAGACCAGTGCCGCCGAGGAGAACGAAGTTTCCACCGTCGCCCTCCGCACCCTCTTCCGGACCCTCCTCGAAAACGGCGTCGAGGGCTTCTTGAACGGCTCACCGCTCGAGCAAAACCCCAATTCCAGGTGGAAAGACAACTTCCTCAAGGTGAAAAACCCTCCCTACATGCTCTACGTCAAGGGCTACCAGACCGAGGGCGAACCCATCAAGAACAACGTCGGCGCCTACCAGGCCACTGTCCTCGTCCGCGTCAACGTCGAGTTCCTCATCCGCCAGCTCAAAAACTCCGGCGTGATGAAAAAATAGTACATCCCTCACCGGGAGACGAAAAACGGGCCTTTCCGGCCCGTTTTTTTTGTTTCCCCAACCCCCACCCGATACCCACCCGATACGCCCCCGATACGGCCGTTCT
>DGTB01000044.1:0-1143 GCA_002394185.1 Bacteroidales bacterium UBA4347
ACCCGTGCCGCCATCGTGATGAAGATGGCCGAGCTGCTCGCCACCAAATACCGCCCCATCATGAACGCCGCCACCATGCTTGGCCAGAGCAAGAACATCTTCCAGGCAGAAATCGACTCCGCCTGCGAGACCATCGACTTCTACCGCTACAATGTGCACTACGCCTCGAAGATCTACGCCATGCAGCCCAAGGACGGCGCCGCCCAGCTCAACCACACCGAGTACCGTCCGCTGGAAGGCTTTGTGCTGGCCGTGACCCCCTTCAACTTCACCTCTATAGCCTCCAACCTCTGCATGACTCCGGTGCTGATGGGCAACGTAGCCCTTTGGAAGCCCTCGACCACCGCCCTGCTGAGCAACTACTACCTGATGCAGCTCTATAAGGAAGCCGGTCTGCCCGACGGCGTGGTGAACTTCCTGCCCGGCAGCGGCGCCCTTATCGGCGAGGTAGCCACCCAGTCGAAATACTTTGCCGGCATCCACTTCACCGGCTCCACCGCCACCTTCAAGAGCCTGTGGCAGCAAGCCTGCGGCCATCTGGACCGCTACATCTCCTATCCCCGCCTTGTAGGCGAGACCGGCGGCAAGGACTTCATCTTCGTTCATCCCTCTGCCGACAAGAAAGCCGTGGCCACCGCCGCCTTCTGCGGTGCTTTCGAGTTTCAGGGTCAGAAATGCTCGGCCGCCTCGCGCATGTATATCCCCAAGACCCTCTGGCCCGATGTGCTGGCCGACATCAAAGAGATGGCGTCAGAAATCACCATGGGCGATGTGAAAGACCCGAGAAACTTTGTGAACGCCGTCATCGATGAAGCCTCGTTCGACAAGTGCAAGTCGTATATCGACTATGCCGAGCAGGCCTCCGACGCCAAGATTGTGTTGGGTGGCAAGTGCGACAAGACGAAAGGCTGGTTTGTGGAGCCCACCGTGATAGAGACCAGCAACCCCCACTTCAAATCCATGGAAGAGGAGATTTTCGGTCCCATCCTCACTGTGTATCCCTACGATGACGACAAGGTGGAAGAGACCGTGAAGCTGTGCGACGAGACCTCGCCCTACGGTCTGACGGGTGCCGTCTTCGGCCGCGACCGCATGGCCGTGGAGAAGATAACCGAGCAGCTGAGCTATGCCGCCGGCAACTTC
>DGTB01000044.1:1276-2436 GCA_002394185.1 Bacteroidales bacterium UBA4347
GGCACCAACGACAAGGCCGGCGGCGAATTCAACCTCATCCGCTGGATAATACCGCGTGTGATCAAGGAGACCTTGGTATCGCCCACCGACTACCGCTATACCTATCTGAGATGAGTATGAAGAGACCCACCCCCTGCAAAGTGAATGTCGCCTCGGAGACAGGCCGTCTGCGTGCGGTACTGCTCCGGCGGCCCGGCATCGAAGTGGAGCGCATGACTCCGCTCAATGCAGCGCAGGCGCTCTTCAGCGACATTTTGGACAAGCCCACTGTAGATATCGAATACGGTCTCTTCAGCGGTATTCTGGAGAAATGGACCAAGGTGTACTATGTGAAGGACATACTGGAGGTGCTTCTCGACGACAACGACATCCGCAAGCGGCTGATGACCGGCAGTCTGCGTCATGACCGGCGCACCTCGCAGCAGCGCCAGGTGAGCAACGGTCTTTACGAACACCTCATGTCGCTCGACAGTGCCGGGTTGTCCAAAGTGCTCATAGAAGGCTATGAGAAGGACCAGTGGGACGGTTTTTCCGACGACCGCTACCTGCTGAAGCCCCTGTACAACCTGCTTTTCACGCGCGACGCCTCGTCGACCATCTACGACCGTGTGCTCATCAACTCGATGAGTTTTGAGGTGCGCGAACGCGAGACGCTGCTCTACGACGCCATCTTCCGCCACTTTTTCAAGGTGAAGATGCTCAATGCCGCCGCTTGGAATCCCCTGGCCCGCACCGAGGGCGGCGATGTGCACATCGGCTCGCGCGACCTTTTGTGCATCGGCGAGGGCATCCGCACCAACGCCAAGGGCATCGACTATCTGGCGCAGACCTTTGCCCGCGAGCGCGAGCATTTCAGCATACTGGTGCAGGAACTGCCCATGGACCCCGACTCCTTTATCCATCTCGACATGGTTTTCACCTTTCTGTCCAAGCACGACTGCATGGTATTTGAGCCCATGCTCAAAAAGCAAGGTCTCTTTGCCAACAAGGCCACCACGCTCATCAAGATAGACAACGGGCGCATCAGCTATCATGAAGTGCACGACATGGTAGACGGTCTGAACCGTCTTGGCTGGGACATGCGGCCCATCATCTGCGGCGGCACCGACTCATGGGTGCAACTCCGTGAGCAGTGGCACAGCGGGGCCAACTTCTTTGCC
>DGTB01000044.1:2540-2715 GCA_002394185.1 Bacteroidales bacterium UBA4347
TACACCATCGACGCCCTGGACCATGCCGGCTACGATGTGCTCAACGCCGAAGACATCATCAGCGGCAAGGAAGACATGACCGCCCACGACAAATTCGTAGCGGCCTTTCCCGGATCCGAACTGCCCCGCGCAGGCGGCGGCGCCCGCTGCATGACGATGCCCATACTGAGAGACT
>DGTB01000070.1:0-172 GCA_002394185.1 Bacteroidales bacterium UBA4347
CGCATGAAAGCCAAACTCGACGCCGGCCGTTCGATGCTCTACCAGACGGCCCGCTATGTGGACCTCTACAAGTGCCTCGAAGACATCCAGCGCGACCGCAAGCTGACGCCCGAGGAGCGCACCGAGATGAAGCAGTACAGCAAGCTGGCCGACGCCTTCACGCCCATCGCCA
>DGTB01000070.1:293-14094 GCA_002394185.1 Bacteroidales bacterium UBA4347
GGTGGTTCAGGCTTCATCATGGAGTACAAGAGCCAGCGACTCTATCGCGACGCGCGTATCTTCAGCATCTACGAGGGTACGACGCAGCTGCAGGTGGTGGCGGCCATCCGCTACATCACCAACGGTACCTACCTCCAGGTGATGCGCGACATGCTGCAGCGCGAGGTCAGCGCCGAGATGCGCCCCCTGCAGGAGCGCGTGGCCAAAATGGTGGACCTCTACGAGCAGAGCGTCAAATACGTCAACGACGCCAACAACCAGGAGATGCACGACTTCCTGGGTCGCCGCCTCTACGACATGACGGCCGAAATCATCATGGTCCTGCTGCTCATCGAGGATGCCAGCCGCGCCGAGGGCGACCTGAAGGCCCGCTTCAGCGACAGCGCCAACGTCTACACCCGCATGGTCGAGGAGAACGTCTGCGCCAAAGCCTACTATGTGATGCACTTCAACGAGGCCGACCTTGCTGCTTTCCGGGCGGAGTGATTGTTTTAGTAGTTAAGTAGAAAGTAGTTAAGTAGTTAAGACAATACTGATTGACAACGAGGGCAACGCGACTTGCGTTGCCCTCGTTTTTTTTTATTTACCAAGCCCCCCCCCTCTCAATTCGCAAAATTCGCCAACCCAACCACGCCAAAAGAAAAATTCGCATAATTCGCTTAATACGCCGACAAAAAAAAAGCCGCCGGCAAGCAAGGCCATCCGCAGCCTCTATTTCCTCCAGAACCGGGGCAGGAAAAGGACGATAACGGTCATGCACTCCAGTCGGCCGAGGAGCATCAGCAGCGAGCAGAACCACATGGCGGCAGGCGAAAAGGCGGCATAGCTGCCGAAGCCTCCCGAGGCGCCGAGGCCGGGGCCGTAGCCTGTGAGGCAGCCCACGGCGGCACCGATGCTTTCCGTGGCATTCACGCCACAGAGCATCAGCACCATCACACCCAGCATCAGCGTGAAGCCATAGACCATGAAGATAACCATCACGTTGTTGATGATATGGCTGGAGACGGGACGTCCGTTCAGGCGCACGGGGTTCACCACGCGGGGGTGCAGTCGGTTGCGCATGATGCTGCGGGCGTTGCGCAGGAGGATGAGCACACGCATGACCTTCATGCCGCCGCTGGTGGAACCGGCCATACCGCCGCAGACGGAGAGTATCAGCAGCACGAAGACCGCCGGGGTCCACCATTGCGTGCAGTCGGCCACGACGCTGCCCGTGGTGGTCAGCGCGCTGACGGTCTGCACGGTACCCAGCCGCAGGGCGTCGCTCCAGCCGTAGCCGCTGTGCCAATGCAGCGTGGCCACCACGAAGGCAACCGCCAGCAGACACAGCAACAGGTAGAACCGCAACTGGTCGAGTTTATGTCCTATCTGCTTCCACCGCAAGGTGAAGATGAGGTACAGCAGCGTGAAGTTCACGCCGCTGAGCAGCATGGCCGCCGCCAATATATATTGCTGCAGGGGTGTGATGCTGGCGATGCTGTCGCTATTGACGGAGAAGCCGCCGGAGGAGATGTTGGTGAACGTCAGGTTGACGGCATCCCACAGCTGCATGCCACTCGCCCACAGGGCAACGATGAACGCCAGCGTCAGCGCCAGGTAGACCGCCAGCGTGCGGCGCACGGTGACAACGGTACGCACGGCCGTTTTGCCCGTATTGTCGGCGCCCGAGGCCTCGGCCGTATAGAGCGAGTACTTGTTGATACCCAGGCGCGGCGTCAGCGCGAGAACCAACAACACGATGCCAAAGCCGCCGAACCATTGCGTCATCGAACGCCACAGCAGCACCGACGACGGCAACGCCGCCACGTCGGGGAAGACCGTGGCACCCGTGGAGGTGACGCCCGACATGGCCTCGAACCACGCCTCGGTGAAGTCCCACGTGGCCCCGGTGGTGAGGAAAGGCAACGTGGCGAAGAGCGACAGCACCAGCCACAGCAGCACCACCAGCAGGTAGCTCATGCGGCGGTCGTCGATTTGCGTGTAGCGCTGGTGGCGGTACCACAGCAGGCAGCCCACGGCGAGCGTGAAAGCGGAGCAGATGGCGATGGGGACCAGGGTACCGTCGGCGAAATGCCACGCCGGCACCAAGCACAACGCCATCAACCCACCCTCGGCCATCAGCATGATGCCCAGGAACCGGAGAACTGCTTTTATATCGGTCTGTTTCATCTTCTACGCCAGTATGAGGGTGAGACAATGGCCAGCAGGGCGAAGATTTCCAGTCGTCCGGCGAGCATGAGGGTCATGAGGGTCCACTTGGCCAGCGGCGGCAGCAGGGCATAGTCGAGGTTGGCACCCATGCTGTTGATCAGCGGCGAAGGGCCGAGGTTGGAGATGTTGGCGGCAGCATAGCAGAAGGCCTCGGAGATGCTCTGTCCGCTGAAGGTCAGCAGGAAAGCGCCACCGATAATAAAACAGATATAGAGGAAGGCAAAGCCGAAAATCTTGTTCACATAATCGCCCGGCACCACGCGGTGGTCTATCTTCACCGCAAAAACCACATTGGGGTGCACCATACGGGTGAGGTAGTTGCGCAGGTATATGAACAACGTCATCAGCCTGCGGAGCTTCAGGCCTCCGCCCGTCGACCCCGCCGAGGCACCGACGAGAACAAGCATGAACGTCACCGCCGACACCCAGAAGGGCCACACCACCGGAGCGTCGGTGTAGAAACCGCAGGTGCTGATGGTGGAGGCTATGTGGAACAGCGAGTAGCGCACCGACTCCCCCACTCCGTTGCCCACGGCCAGAAAGGCCACGGCGCAGCTTGCCGACGCAAAGAGGAAGATGCCCGCATAGAGCACAAACTCATGGTTTATACGCAGTTGGCGCCAACGGAAGGTAAAGAGGTTGTACAGCAACGCCACATTAACGCCGCTGAGGAACATAAACACCGTCAATATGCTCAGCGTCAGCTCGCTGTAGCCACTCAGGCCGTACTGCGCCGTCATGAAGCCACCCGTCGACACCGTGCTCAGCGCCAGACAGAAAGAGTCCAACACGCCGTTCCCCGCCAGCACCAGCAACGTCAACAGGATCAGCGTGATAATGGTATAGATGCGCCACATACGGCTGACGCTCTTGGCTATGTGGGGATGCAGCTTGCGCTGCTGCGTGCCGCTGAACTCGGCGGAGTAGAGCTGGAGCGACCCTTTGTTGAGCCGTTTGAGCATGGCCACGATGAACAGAATCAGTCCCAAGCCGCCTATCCACTGCGTGATGGCGCGCCACACGAGCATGCCGGCAGGAATCTCCTCGGGGCGTTCCACCACCGACGACCCCGTCGTGGTGAAGCCCGACACCGCCTCGAAGGCGGCATCGGTGAAGGTGCCCAGCACACCAGTGAAGAGATACGGCAGAGCCCCTGCCAGCGGCACCACAAGCCAAGCCACGGAGGTTATCCAGAAACTCTCGCGCTCGCGAAGCTCGTAGCTGACGTTGCGTCCCACGATGTTGCGCAGCAGCAACCCGATGGCCGTCAGCACCAGTCCCGACAGCAACAATCCGTACTGCGCCCCGTCGCCACGATGGAGCGACACCGCCAGCGGCAACGCCATGGCCATGGCCATCACCAGCAGCAGCATGCCCGAAAGACGGGCAACGAGACGGAAGTTTATGTTTCTGGGAGTCACTTTCAACCTATCATCTTTTTGTTGTAAGCAAGCTATTGTCTTAACTACTTGACAACCTATCAATCGAACACCCTCGCCATGGCCGCCATGGCTTTGGGGAGGGTGAATACAACCACCTTGTCGCCCTGCTTGAGCTGAAGCTCGCGGCTGGGAAGGATGGTCTCGCGCCCGCGGACTACGCCGCCGATGGTGGCCCCGTGGGGAATGTCCAGCTCGCCGATGGGCTTGCGCGTGGCCGGCGACCACTTGCCCACTATCAGCTCGATGACCTCGGCGTTGGTGCCGGAGAGCCACTTGGAGCTGACGGCATCGCCCTTGACGATGAAACGCGCTATGTAGCTGGCCGTGATAAGTTTCTTGTTGATGATGGTGTCGATGCCGATGTCCTGCGAGATGTCGATGAAGCCGGTATTTTCGACCAAAGCAATGGTACGCTTGACTCCCAATCTCTTGGCATGCAAGCAGGTGAGGACATTGGTCTCCGACGAGTCGGTGACTCCAATGAAGGCATCGGCGTTCTGGAGGCCTTCTTCTTTCAGTAGTTCGATGTCGGTGGCATCGCCATGGATGATGAGGGTGTCGTCCAGCAGGGCGCTGAGTTCCTCGGCACGGCTACGATTCTCTTCGATGAGGGTGATGCGCATCTTGTCTTGCAGGGTCATGGCTGCATAACGGCCTATGCGCCCGCCGCCGGCAATCATTGTGTTCTTGATGCTCACCGTCTCCTTGCCTACCACACGGTTGATGCCTTCCAGCTGATTGGCACGGCCAATGAGGTAGGCCAGGTCGCCACTGCGGAACTCGGTGTCGCTGTGAGGAATAATGGTGTTGCCGCCACGCAGCAACGCCACCACACGCACCTGAAGGTCTGGGTGCATCTGCGTCAACTCCTTCACGTTGTGGCCCACTACGGGCGACCCGGCGTCGAGCCTCAGCACGTACATCGTCAGCAGTCCGCCGCTGAAGTCGAAGAACTCCGTAGCCACACTGTTGTTCAGCAGATTGGTAATCTCCTTGGCGGCGATGCGCTCGGGACAGACCATCTCGTCGACCCCCAGATCTCGGAACATCTCCTTGTGCTTGGGCGAAAGGAGCTCGGCATTGGTAATGCGTGCCACGGTCTTCTTGGCTTTCAGCTTCTTGGCCAGGATACAGGTAACAAGGTTGATACTCTCGTCGTGCAGCACAGAGAGGAAGAGGTCGCAGTCGGCCACGTTGGCGTCCTTGAGCACCTGCGGTGAAGTGCTGTCGCCGGTGATGGTCAGCAGGTCGGTCTCGCTCTCGAGGCGTTTCAGCAGCTCCGAGTGCGGGTCCACAACCGTGATGTTGTGTTCCAGTTCCGTCAGCGACCGTGCCAGGTGCACACCCACCTCGCCGTCGCCCGCTATGATAATGTTCATCTTCTTTTATTTTTACATTTCGCCGTTCAAAAACGGGCTGCAAAAATACACAACTTGCCCGACATGGCCAAATTTTATTTGTTTTCTTTTAAAAAAAATCACAGAATCGAAGACACTTTCGACAGCAGAGCTTTGAAAGTCGCCCCCCGGATTATATGCGACACAGAAACATTTGAGTCTGGACCACAATTGGGACAAAAGAAACTTTACAGAGAGCGTTCCTGCAATAATGAAAAAAACTCCGAAGGCTTTATGCTCTCCCCTCCCTCCACCTACCATCTTCTTCTGTAGAAATGGAGGGTAGAAAGAGGATAAGAATGAGATAAGAAGATGGGAAGAAGATAATAGGACAACAACCCTAACTTTCAATCATTTACACACAAAACAACTTTTATTGAATAACAATCTTATTTTTCCGTTGCTGAATATCATCCAAAAACAGGATGCAAAAGAAGGCTTGGAGAGTATTTTTTTGTGTTTTTATATTTATTTTCAGATGTTTCAATTTATTTTCGTATTTTTGCATCCTGTAAGCATAACACATTTCACATGGAGAAACAAGCCAACGAGCCTATAAACCAAACGATTGTACATCTGGAGAACCTCACCATCAGCCATGAGAACGGCATGCTGCTCACCGGCGTGAACCTCGACCTGATGCAGGGAGACTTCGCTTACCTCATTGGTAAGAGCGGAGCCGGCAAGACGTCGCTGCTGCGCAGCCTATATGCCGACCGACCCATCGACAGCGGCATTGCCGAGGTGTGTGGCGTCGACGTGGTGAACATCAAGCGCCGTCGCATCCCCCAACTGCGTCGCCGCATCGGCATCGTATTCCAGAACTTCCGTCTGCTGGAGGACCGCAATGTATACGCCAACCTGGAGTTCGTGCTCCGCGCCACAGGATGGAAGAAGAAGAACGAGATCCGCAACCAGGTGGAGAAAACCCTGGTGGCCGTAGGCATAGCCGACAAAGCCTATTCCAACCCGCTGCAACTCTCTGAGGGAGAACAGCAAAGGGTGGGCATTGCCCGCGCACTAATCAACAATCCTGCGCTCCTGCTGGCAGACGAGCCCACGGGCAACCTCGACCCAGTCACCTCGGCAGAGATCATGCAGTTGCTCATCGACATCAACAGCCAGACTCACACCACCATGCTCATTTCGACGCACGACTTCATGATGATTGACAAGTTCCCCGCCCGAGTACTGGTCTGCGAAAACGGCACCGTTGTGGATACTGAACACGCAGCACAATAAAATGCAAGTTTCTACGTTTGTGGGATACTAAAGAACAAAAAAGAAGGAAAAATGAAAAAAATCTTCAGCCTCATACTCATCGGCCTGCTGGTGGCTGGCGGCGCCGACGTCATGGCCCAGAACAAGAAAAGCAACAAGAAATCGTCGAAAGGCAAGAAGCAGACCTCCATCTATGTAGAAGGTCGGCAGAAAGTACGTCAAAGCGACTATGCCACTTTTGACAAATTCACCAACTTCAGCACCAAAGACACCAAAATCTACTACAGCACCTTCAACTACACCGACCTGCCTGCCCTCACGGTGGATGTCAACCCCGAATGGCCCGAAGAAATCAAACCAATAATGAACTACATGGAGAAGGTGTCGAGAGCCACCATGACCCTTTGCGCCCTCTATGCCATCAACCCCGAAATCACTGACCACCAACAACGTGAGAATCTGCACAAGCAGGCTCGCGAGGAGGCCAAAGCCTCGCTGGATGCCTACGACAGCTGGAAGAAAAAGAAGGGAATGAAAAACAAAACTCAGTACAAGGTGGCAGAAGTGGACTACCGCTACTTCAAGGGTGCCAACTACTATAACGAACGGCGCGGCGACGACATCATCCATGTGGGCGTGCTCATCTACCTGGGTAGCAAGAAGAACAACATCTTCTCCTCAGACACCTCCACACACACCTTCCCTGACATCCGCTTCTTCCCCAATGACGCCACCATTCTCGAATCGTGGACGCCAGTACTCGACGAGTTGGCCGAATACCTGAAGGACAACGACCGTAAAGGTGTGCTGCTGAGCGGCTATGCCGACAACCAGGGTACCGAGGCCTACATCAGCGGCATCTCCCGCCAGCGGGCTATGGAAGTGAAGAAAGCCCTGCTGCTGCGTGGCATCGATGCCACACGCATCGAGATTATTGCCAAAGGCGACGCCGACCCCATCGGCGACAACAGCACCCACGAAGGCCGTGCCATGAACAACCGAGTGAACATCAAGATTCAGTGACCAACAAAGAAAAATATCGCCAACTATGCGAAACAGAGGGAGCGAGAATTCCTCTGTTTCAGCAATATTGGTGGATGGAAACCGTGTGCGCAGGCAAACAGTGGGACGTACTGTTGGCAGAGCGCAACGGACGAATCGAAGGGGCTATGCCCTACCTTATTGGTAAGAAATATGGTCTACGATTCATTGTTCAGCCAGAGCTGACACAGTTCAGCGGTCCATGGTACAACACCGACAAAAAAGACCTTGAATTCGAAATGCGGGTGGGCGACGAATTGGCCAAACAATTAAGCGCCCTTGGCGTGAACATTTACCTGCAACGTTTCTCTCCCACGATAACCAATTGGCTTCCATTCTACTGGCATGGCTATCAGCAGACAACACGCTACACTTACCGATTCCCGTCGATTGCCGACCCCGATGCGCTATTCAAGAAAGCCTCACGCATACGCAAACGTTACATGGAGGATGTAATGGCTGTTTGTGAGGTGGATACGAAACTGACGCCCGAGGAGTTTGCGACATTCCACGAAAACTATTATCGCCGACGGGGAGAACGCGACATGACACCTGCCCCGCTTATCCTCCGCCTCTGCAAAACAGCGCTGGAACGGGAACAAGCATTGCTTTGGGGGCTGAGAGACAAAAAGCATGGAAGCCTGCAGGCTGCATGGTTTACCCCCTTTGACGAACACTGTGCCTACAGCATACTGCTTGCCATCGGGCCCGAGGCGCCCAACGGGGCTATGACAAGCCTGATGTGGTTGGCCATCAAAGAACTGTCCAAACACACACAAGCATTCGATTTTGAAGGCAGTATGGACCACGGGACAGAGCTCTTCTACCGCACCTTTGGAACCGAGCAGACCCCCTATTTCGAGGTATCAAAGTATAAACCTGCCATCCTGGGACAAATACTCCGATTATCATGACCATCAAGCTAATAGTAGTTTCCAAAACCGATATCCCATACCTGCAGACTGGTATCGAGGAATACGTGGGACGGTTAAAACACTACTGCGATTTCGAGCTGGTGATGATTCCTGCACTGAAGAATCTGGGCAAAGCCTCGCCCGAGGAGGTCAAAGATCGTGAAGGACAGTTGATACTGAAACAGGTGGAAAAAGCAGACTGCGTGGTGCTGCTCGACGAACACGGCAAGGAATACACCTCCGTAGGTTTCTCCGAATACCTTCAGAAACAAATGAATGCCGGTACACGAACGCTGGCGTTCGTCATTGGTGGCGCCTTCGGTTTTTCACCCGCCGTCTACGCAAAAGCGACACACAAAATATCGCTGTCACAGATGACCTTCAACCACCAAATGGTACGCCTCTTTTTCGTGGAACAGCTCTACAGGGCTTTCACCATTCTGCACCACGAAAAATATCACAACCAATAAATAGTTTAGAGTTTCGGTTCGAACTCTATGATGGCAAACTGCTCGTCGAAACAGATATCCTTCAGCGTAATGTGGCTAAAGAGCGAGCCCGCCTGGGCGTTCTTGCTCAATTGCAACATAATACGATTGTCCGAAAGGAGTTCTATCATATCACCCCCCTGCTGGTTCTTGGCCTGGTTGAGGGCCATCTTGACCATGTAGTCGATACCGGCGCCACCATTGTATGAGAGGAAGATATTACCAGCCTGATCAATCTCGTCGACGGTCAAATCAAGGCCGACACTGGCGGTCTTAAAAAGGACATTGACATCGTAGCTGATGCGCACCGTATGGGGGCCACCATACATTATGGGCAACCTGCGTCCGGCCTTACGCTCAATCAAATCACTAATTTCCTGATAAGTAAGTCTGAATTGCATGATCCTTTAATCTTAAAATCAAATGCAAAGATACGAAAAAATATTGGTTCAAACCTCAGAAATCGGCGTGGATACCCCATCGGAAGAGAAATGCTTCGTGACGGCAGCGGCATAACTCTTGGAAACAGGTATAGACTTCGTAGTAGAAGCCAACTCAAGTACAAAGCTGCCCTTTTCCTTTCGCATCAGTTTCACATTCATCACATTGACCATATACCCACGATGGCAACGCAACAACCCAATGCCAGAATATTCCCTTTCGAGATCCTTGAGAGAGTTGTGGAGAATGAAAGTATCTTCCTTATCCTCGTTGATATAGTGTATGTTAGTGTAGTTGTCCGCCGCTTCGATATACAGCACATTGGCGATACGGGTGGAGAACGACAGGCGGCCACCCTTGTCGTAGAAATTGATACTTTGATCCGATGGAACAGTCTGGGCATCAGTGGTAAACTTGCGGCGCAAAGACACCAATTCCACACGCATCTCCTTCAGGCGGAAAGCCTGGTAGGTGATGACATTGGGAATAAGGAATACCGCCACATTGCCCAGCAAAACATCTGCCGCCAGAGGAGCCAGACTCACCTTGCCGCCACCACTAATGCTCCATGCCATAATAACCGCGACCGCGACACAGAGGATAAGCTCTATGGACATCCACATAAGCAGCCAGAACAGCGTCAATTCCTTTCGCCGCGACACGAGCACCAGCACACCGCGGCTGAGTGCCACCATAGCATAGCCTCCGGCAGCCATCAACGCCACAACAGCCAACGGGGAAAGCGTGGTATTACGGGACGTATAATCCAAAACCCCCACCGGCTGGACAAAAACCACCAGTATCACTCCCATCAAAAAGGACAAAACCAAGAAAAGCAAATTCGACTCTCCTGAAGTCAAAAATCGCGCCATCGCTGGCAAATTTATCGTCTGGTCAGTATTCATTTTATATCAATTTCGCCAAAAATAATCAAATTTTACCCAAAATAACGCTTTTTCACCCATATTATTGTGTATTTTACTTAAATTAACTTTTATATTTAGAAATTTTAACGTTTCTTTGCAGCCCAAAATTAATACTTTTTAACATGAAAATAATAGGAACTGGAAGTGCACTGCCGAAAAAGGTTGTCACCAACGACATGCTTTCGGAGTTTCTCGACACCAGTGACGAATGGATCACTACCCGAACAGGAATCAAGACTCGTCATATCATCACCGACGAAAGATTTGAAGACCTCGCCACAGAGGCAGCAGCACGAGCAATAGAATCTGCCGGCCTGTGTCCGGACGATATCGACTACATCATTTGCTCCAACGTATCGAACCTTTACGTCACCCCCCATCTTTCGAGCATCATCATGGGCAACCTGGGCATGAAAGGACCTCTCTGCCCCACCATGGACGTCAACGTGGCATGCCTGGGATTTGTGCAAAGCCTCGACCTCGGCGACGCACTGCTCGCCACCGGACGCGCACACAACATCCTGCTGGTGGCCGCGGAGGAATGCACCCGTTTCTGCGACTGGACCGACCGCAACTGCTCCGTGCTCTTCGGCGACGGCGCCGGCGCCGTGGTGCTGACCAAAGGCAACAACCTCATGGCCAGCAAATTCACCACCATACCCATGCCAGACGTCATTGTCTACAAGAATCCCATGGAAGCCACGCCCTTCGAGACCGGCGAAGGCATCGACACCCACAGTCCGCTGGTGATGAAAGGCCGCGAGGTATTCCGCATGGCCGTCACCTCGGCAGCGCGCGACATTGCACAGGTCACCGCCTCCGCAGGACTCACACTTGACGACATCGACCATTTCCTGCTTCACCAAGCCAACCTGCGCATCAACGAAGCCATCCGAGAGAACCTGAAACAGCCCCAGGAAAAATTCCCGACCAACGTGCAGCGCTTCGGCAACACCAGCTCGGCCAGCATTCCAATGCTGCTCGACGAAGGAGTCCGCGAAGGCCGTATCAAGCGAGGCGACACCATCCTCATGAGCGCTTTCGGCGCCGGTTTTGTCTCCGGAATCGCCATCCTGAAGTACTGATATTAATATTAAAATAAAAGAAAACAATAATAATACCTATGAGAAAAGTATATATTACCGGAGTGGGATGCATCACTCCCATCGGAAACGACATCGAGACCCTGTGGAACAACCTCATCAACGGTGTCTGCGGCATTGACTTCATCACCAAGATCGACACCGCCGACCTTCCTGTGAAGATTGCCGCCGAGGTGAAGGACTTCCACCCCGAAGCCTACGGCATTGACAAGCAGATGGTACGCCACAACGACGTCTATGCCCTCTATGCCCTTGCCGCCGCCGCCCAGGCCATGGCCGACAGCGGACTGAAGGTGGGCGAGGACGTCGACCCCCGCCGTCTCGGTGTGGCCATTGGCAGTGGCATCGGAGGCATCCAGACCTTCGAGCGCGAGCACGCCAACCGTATGCAGTACGGCCTGCGTCGCATCTCGCCGCTCTTCATTCCGGAAATGATCGGCAACATTGCCGGCGGCAACGTAGCCATCACCTATAACGCCCAAGGCCCCAACCTGCCCGTAGTAACAGCCTGTGCCACAGGCACCCACTCCGTTGGAGAGGCCTACCGCCTCATCCGCGAGGGCCGCGCCGACGCCGTCATCACCGGCGGTGCCGAAGCTGCCGTCTGCGGCATGGCCATCGGCGGCTTTGCCAACATGAAAGCCCTCACCACGAGCGAAGACCCCATGGCCGCCTCGCTGCCCTTCGACAGCCGCCGCCACGGCTTTGTGCTCGGCGAAGGTTCCGGAGTGCTCGTCCTTGAGAGCGAGGAGCTTGTCAAGAAGCGTGGCGCCAAGACCTATGCCGAAGTCTGCGGCTACGGCAACACCTGCGACGCCCACCACTATACCGCCCCGCACCCCGAAGGCCGCGGCGCCGCCGAGTCCATGCGCCTGGCGCTGGAAGAGGCTGGCTACAAGGCCGGTGAGAACCTCTACATCAACGCCCACGGCACGGGCACGCCCCTCAACGACAAGGGCGAGACCCTGGCCATCAAGAAAGCCCTCGGCGAAGCGGAAGCCCGCCGCGCCGTCATCAGCAGCACCAAGTCGATGCACGGCCACATGCTGGGTGCCACAGGAGCTGTGGAACTGATTATCACCGCCCTGGCGCTGAAGAACGGCATCGTGCCCCCCACGCTGCACCTCGACTCGCCCGACCCCGAGTGCGACCTGGACTACACCCCCAACACCGCCCGCAAATACCAAGCCGACATAGCCATCAGCAACACCTTCGGCTTCGGCGGCCAAAATGCGACTGTAGCATTAAGAAAAAACTAAAAAACAAGTATATATGGAAATAATGAATAGAGATGCCATCAAGACCTTCCTGCCGCACCGCGAGCCGATGCTGCTTGTCGACGACGTGACCATGGAAGGCGACACCGCCATTGCCCACTACCACGTGCGTGGCGACGAATTCTTCCTGCAGGGCCATTTCCCCGGCAACCCCATTGTGCCGGGCGTCATCCTCTGCGAAATCATGGGCCAGTCCATGTGCATCCTGGTGCGCGACGAGCTCGCCGCCGGCCGCACGCCGCTTTACAGCGGCATCAAGGAAGCCCGCTTCCGCCAGCCCGTCCGCCCCGGCGACACCATCGAGGTCCGCGGACGCATCACCGACCGCCGCGGCCTCATCTTCCACGCCGAAGCCGAAGCCAAAGTCGACGGCAAAACCGCCGTCAAGGGCGTCCTGTCCTTTGCATTAATCGATACACCCAAAAACTGAACGATATGAACCTGTTAAAAGATAAAATCGCCCTCGTTACCGGAGGGTCGCGCGGCCTCGGCCGTCGCACCGCACTGCTCTTTGCCGAAGAGGGTGCCACCGTTATTTTCACCGACCTGCAGGAGAACGACAGCAGCCGCGAACTGCTGGCCGAACTGCAGAAGATGCAGCCGCGCTCGATGTTCATCGCCAGCAATGCCGCCGACTATGACGACACGCTCCGCGTGGCCGACATCGTGCAGAAAGAATTCGGCCGCCTGGACGTGCTGGTCAACAACGCCGGCATCACCCGCGACAACCTCCTGCTGCGCATGCAGCCCAAGGACTGGGACCTCGTCCTCGAGGTCAACCTGCGCTCCGTCTTCAACTTCTGCAAGGCCTTTGCCCCGATGATGCTCAAGCAGCGCAGCGGCTCCATCATCAACACCAGCTCCGTCGTCGGAGTCAACGGCAATGCCGGCCAGTGCAACTACTCCGCCTCCAAGGCCGGTATCCTGGGCTTCACCAAGAGCCTGGCCAAGGAGCTCGGCTCGCGCGGCATCCGCAGCAACGCCATTGCCCCCGGTTTCATCGAGACTGCCATGACGCAGCAGCTCCCCGAGGACGTGCGCAAAGGCTGGATGGAGGACATCCCCCTGCGCCGCGGCGGCACCGACCTCGACGTTGCCAAGACCTCCCTCTACCTCGCCTCCGACCTCTCCGAGTACATCACCGGCCAGGTCATCTGCGTGGACGGCGGCCTGTCGCTCTGACAATCCGAAGACAAAAACACTTACAAGACTCTGTACCAGTTTGGTACAGAGTCTTTTTTTTATTGCCGTTATCCCGCCGGAAGGCCGTATCGGGGACAGATGCCCCAGGGGGCGAAACCGCATCAAATACGTGCCTAATACGGCATATCTTATATTGT
>DGTB01000072.1:0-2071 GCA_002394185.1 Bacteroidales bacterium UBA4347
ATCAACACCATTGGTAGAAGAAAGACCGCCGTCGCCCGCGTCTACATGACCACCGGCAATGGCGAAATCAAGGTCAACGGCCGCGACTACAAGGAGTACTTCCCCACCGGTCCGCTGCAGTACATCGTGAACCAGGCTTTCGCCGTCGCCGGCGCCGAAGGCAAGTGGGATGTCAAAGCCAACCTCGACGGTGGCGGCATCACCGGCCAGGCCCAGGCCCTGCGTATGGCCATCGCCCGCGCCCTCTGCGAGAACAACATCGAGGATCGCCCCGCCCTGAAGAAGGAAGGCTTCCTGATGCGCGACCCGCGTATGGTCGAGCGTAAGAAACCCGGTCAGCCCAAAGCCCGCAAGCGCTTCCAGTTCAGCAAGCGTTAAATCTGTAATAGCTGGACAAAGTTTAGTATCCAAATCGCCAGGATGCACCGCCGCGTTGACACTCCGCGCAGCATAGGACAGCCGGAAAACACGGCCCGAAGGTCTGCCTGACGATTGGCAAAAAGTTTAACAAACAAAAAGGAAAGTAAACAACATGAACGAACTCAAATTCGAAGAACTGCTCGAGGCTGGTTGCCACTTTGGCCACCTCAAGCGTAAATGGAATCCCAAAATGGCTCCCTATATCTTCAAGGAGCACAACGGCATCCACGTGATCGACCTCCAGAAGACCATCGCCAAGGCCGACGAGGCCGCCGCTGCCTTGAAGCAGATGGCCAAGAGCGGCAAGAAGGTCCTCTTCGTCGCCACCAAGAAACAGGCCAAGGACGTCGTCGCCGAGATGGCTCAGAGCGTCGATATGCCCTTCGTCACCGAGCGTTGGCCCGGCGGCATGCTCACCAACTTCCAGACCATCCGCAAGGCCGTCAAGAAGATGAACAGCCTCGACCAGCTGATGCACGACAAGGATTTCAACAATATCTCCAAGCGTGAGCGCCTCCAGGTGCAGCGCGAGCGTGCCAAGCTCGACAAGAACCTTGGCTCCATCGCTGACCTCACCCGTCTGCCCAGCGCCCTGTTTGTCATCGACATCAACAAGGAGCACATTGCCGTCGCCGAGGCCCGCCGCCTGAACATCCCCACCTTCGCCCTTGTGGACACCAACACCAACCCCGACCTTATCGACTTCCCCATTCCCGCCAACGATGATGCATCGAAGTCGATTGCCGCTATCCTCAAGCACATGTGCGAGGCCATCCAGGAAGGTCTGAACGAGCGCGCCCTCGACAAGGACGCCCAGGCCGAGGAAGAGGTCGAGGCCGTTGCCGAGAACGCCGAGGAAAAGCCCGTCGAGAAGAAGACTCGCGCCCGCCGTCCCCGCAACACCGAGGCCAAGGCCGAGGAAGCTCCGAAGGCTGAGTAAGGAATAAAGCCCGTAGGGGCGACAGAAGATAGGCGGGGGTGGAGCGTAGCGAAACCCCCGTTTATAAAATCAAATCATTAGTCAAGCCCCGTAGGGGCGTCAGAAATCAAAAACAATAGAAAGGAACAATAATATGGCAATTACCGCTTCACAGGTTAACGAGCTCCGCAAACTCACCGGCGTCGGCATGATGGACTGCAAGAAAGCCCTCGTCGAGACCGACGGCGACATGCAGAAAGCCATCGAGCTGCTGCGTCAGAAAGGCCAGAAGATGGCCGCCAAACGCGCCGACCGCGACGCCAACGAGGGTTGCGTCCTGGCCAAGACCATGGGCAACTACGGCGCCATCATCATGGTCAGCTGCGAGACCGACTTCGTGGCCACCAACGCCGGCTTCGTCGACTTCACCAACAGCATCATCGACACCGCCATGGCCCAGCACCTCACCACCAAGGACGAGGTTCTGAACATGGACCTCAACGGTGCCAAGGTCAGCGACGCCATCACCGACCAGATCGCCAAGATCGGCGAGAAGATCGAGCTGGCCCACTTCGAGACCATCGAGGCCGAGAAGGTCTACGCCTACATCCACCCGGGCAACCGCATGGCCTCCATCGTCGGACTGAACAAGGCCGGTTACGACCAGGTCGGTCACGACATCGCCATGCAGGTCGTCGCCATGCGTCCCGTGGCCCTCGACGCCGAGAGCGT
>DGTB01000072.1:2233-8111 GCA_002394185.1 Bacteroidales bacterium UBA4347
GCCGGCATCAACCCCGCCCACGTCGACAGCGAGGAGCACATGGCCTCCAACATGGGCAAAGGCTGGATCACCGAGGAGCAGGTCAACCAGGCCCGCGAAATCAAGGAGAAAGTCGCCGCCGAAAAGATGGCCCAGCTCAGCGAGCAGCAGATCAACCAGATTGCCAACGGCCGCCTCAACAAGTTCTTCCAGGAGAACACCCTCATGGAGCAGGAGTACATCATGGAGAGCAAGGTGAAGGTGAAAGACTTCATCGCCAAGGCCGACAAGGACCTCAAGTGCACCGGCTTCAAGCGCCTCGAACTCGGCGCCTAAGCTCATCGCATAAGCAAGATTTACCGCAGAAAGCGCGCCCCGCATCGGAGCGCGCTTTCGTTGTTTCTGTGCAATATCACCGCGCTCATAAGCGGGCATCGCTTTTTCATTGAAAACAGACCTCGCTCATGAGCGAGGTGTATTGTATGGACTGTTTCAACATCCCGCACATGAGCGCGGTGCACTTTCACGCCTTCCAATGCCCTCCGCACCGGTGCGCGGGACATTGTTTGCGCTGCGACAGGCTATCGCACGATGACTTTCACCCCTTCTTTCTCGAATCTTTGGAACGGAGGATTGCCGGGCATTATGTCCTCCTCGCCACCTGTTTGTATCGCTGGCACGGCTTGGTTGGCGGGGGTGCCGGGAAGCTTTATCGGCACTTCGCCTATAACGGCACCATCATCTAATACCCGACTTGGTTCTTCTTCTATGATAATTCCTTGAATTGCTGCTGATGTATCAGCACCCAACGATACGTCATAAACAGTAAATCCTGTGGGCTTTACTTGTATGCCTTCACGTACAAATTTGTGATAGCCGAAGTATGACACTTCTATTGTGTATTCACCAGACGGTATAGGTTTGATGGTATATAGCCCATCCATGTCGGTTGAATTGCCGGTTACCATTTTACCATCTTTTTTTAGGACAACGTTAGCAAATGGCAAGGGCTCGTGTGTCTTAATGTCTGTGACAATTCCTTTCAGTACGCCCGTGCTGACAACCTGATGAGTGCTATCGATGGGTTCGCCAATATAGATTTCGGGCATTTCGTTCTGTGCCTGAGCCGTGGTGGTTGCCAGCCCCAAGGCGAGGCCGGCGACAGTGGCCACCTTGCCCAGCCGCAGGCGGTCGGCCAGGGCGTTCTCCAGATAGCGCACCTCGGCCTCGCAGCGCGGACAGGTGCCGCGGCACTCGCCCTTGTAGGTACACTCCTCTGTCTCCAGAGGTATGTCATTTTCCTCCGCAATGCGCTTGCGGACCTCCTTGAGCTGGTTGCAGATGTTCTTCCCGTGGGTCATAGTGTTATCATTTATCATAATGTTGTTTCCCCGTAAACGGTTGGAAAATATTGTGTCAGCGCACGATGACTAGTCGTTCTTGGGGAGTTTAAAATTGACAGGCAGGTTGAACTGCACACGGACGGGAACGCCTCTCTGCTCGCCTGGCGACCATTTCGGCATTGCCTTCACCAGGCGGATGGCTTCCTCGCCACAACCACTGCCGATGTCGCGCAAAACCTTGGGGTTGGTGACGGTGCCGTCCTTCTCAACAACAAAGGTGACATACACCCTGCCCTCAATCCGTTTCTCCAGAGCTTCCTTAGGGTAGCGCAGACTGTCCTGTATGAATTTATAGAGAGCCTCCATGCCACCAGGAAACATGGGCTCAGTCTCTTGTATGCATCCTAACAATGGTTCATCTCCAATGTTGAGTCCAACGGTGTCGGATGCTTTGATGGAGATGTGCGGTGTCAGCTGTACCCGATCTTCTTGTGCCGACACGGTGCTTCCCGCCATAAGGGCCAAGGCCACACCCGCCACGCGGACGACCTTGCCCAAAGATTGGCGGTCGGCCAGGGCGTTCTCCAGATAGCGCACCTCGGCCTCGCAGCGCGGACAGGTGCCGCGGCACTCGCCCTTGTAGGTACACTCCTCTGTCTCCAGAGGTATGTCATTTTCCTCCGCAATGCGCTTGCGGACCTCCTTGAGCTGGTTGCAGATGTTCTTCCCGTGGGTCATTGGTGGTCTCCTTTTTGATTATTTTGATGCCGTCTACTTCCTCTATTTCCACCAGGGGAGGAAGCCTGCGGTTTTCGTACAATGTTTTGTCGCTGGTGTATCGTTCAAGGACAGACGACGGCAGTTGTGGGAGTTTTACAATACGCCGGGGCATCCATACGTATTCAACATCAGGATAGTATGGCAATAACCCTCCGCAATCACTATGGACAAAAGCAAATGTTTTTTCGATGGCGGGCGCTGCTCTCAACTTCGGAATGGTATCTGTTTGTGCATTGCCGACGATGCCGTCCTGCCCCATGGCCATGGATGGAATGGTGAGGCAGAAAACAGCTGAGAACATCGCCGTCAGTATTGAATAGCTCTTCCCGTGGGTCATGTCTTTCGTTTTTTTATCGATGCAAAGATACAAACTTTTTGCGATATGGCAAAATAATTATTCCTTCGGTTTCTGTTGCTGGTCGAGCATTTGGAGGTACTGGTCGACGTAGGCGCGTGTGTAGTCGTCGGGTTCCTGTTCCAGCACCCATAGCAGGTCTTTGCGGGCTTCGTCCAGCTGGCCAAGGTTCATATTGTAGGCGGCACGGTTGACGTAGGCCATCAGGAAATCGGGGGCGATCTCGATGGCCTGCCGGAAGTCCTCCATAGCGCGGTCGTGCTGGCCCAGCATACCGTATGCGGCACCACGGCTCACGCGAGGGTTGGCATACTCGGGATCAAGCTCTATGGCGCGGTCGAAGTCGGCAATGGCTTCGTCGTAGCGTTGCTGCTTGTAGCGCAGGAAACCGCGATTGTTCCATGCTTCGGCGCGCTTGGGATTGAGCCGGATGGCCTGCTCGTAGTCCGCCAGTGCTCCCTCGGCGTCGCCCAAGGCGTCACGCGCGATGCCGCGATTGTTGTAGCAATCGAAGTCGCGAGGCGTGAGCGCTATGGCCTGGGTGAGGAGTTCCACTTGGCGCTCAGGCTCGTCATCGCCAAGACGTAGAGCCTCGAAGAACAATGCCTCCGAATCCCATTGCCGGTGGTGCCGTTCGCCGTATTGCACATTCCGGGTCCACACCACCACGTTGCCCACTTCCACGCGCCAGCGGTGGCAGGGCGGCTTCTGTCTCTTCCTGTGTTTTCTGTTTATGAGCATACGTCGTAAATCCAATTGTATTTCTTTTGCCACTCCTGGGTGCGCAGAGCGTCGGCCACGGGGGCGGTGGTGTATCGGTCGGCAAGGCGGTCGAGGTATTCGGCTGCAGCCATCCAGACCTCTTCGCGGCCGAACATCCGTTCCTCGCTGGCGGGATTCAGGTCTTCCGCTATTGTTTCGAGGTATTTCATTGCCGGTACGCCCGCCACACGGCGTCCGTGGTTGTCGAAGAGGTCGCGCAGCACTATTTGCCTGTATCTTCGTTCGTCGCAGCGTATTTTGCCATCCACCACCTCGGCATCGAAAGGCTCGTAGTAGCCCGGCCATACGCCTATGACCAGCGACACGTAGCCGTCGAAGTTCACCCAGGTGTTCGGTTCGTAGGTCATGGCTATTCCTCTTTGTCGCGGGTGATGAACCAGCCAATCTCGGGGCGCAGGGCGAGGGTGGCGGTGTCCTGGGCTATGCCCACGAAGCCGGCCCAGAAGGTGAGGTTGGCGGTCTCTCCATCGGCGCCCTCGAATCCGACAGGTACCGATGCCAGCTCGGGAGGGAGGTCCGATGCGCCGTCGTAGAGGCCTTTCAGAGTGTTGCGGTGTTTATGGCAATCGTAGGGGTAGAACTTCACAATCCATCCGTCGGCCAGGGTCTTGGGGTCGCCACACATCTCGTATTTCAGGTCGTGCTGCTTGAACATACCGCGCCAGAAGGCCTGGTCCACCTCGCCCTCCGAGGCACTCTTGATTTTCCTCAGCACGGGCAGCATCTCGTCGACCCACCAGTCGAGCTTGTATTGCCGCAGGAACTCGGTGCGGTCGATGACCGACTGCCAGTCCTCCGGCGTGCCGTGCAGGATGACCTGAGGGATGCCGCAGATGGTCATCACGTAGTCGAAATACTGCTTCATACTCTCCATAACGGTAATTTGCGAGGCTACGCGCGAAGCAGGCGTCGAGGTGGTGAAGTCGGCGGCGAGTACGTCGATGAGTTCCTGGCCGGTGTAGGCGGCAATCTGCGAGGTGAATTGTGGGAAGACGCGCTCCCACGGGCTGTTAGGGTCGTCGAGGTGGATGCCTTGGCTGGACGCCATCAGCGTCCGCTTGCCCTCGAAGTCGACGAACATCGAGCGCAGGGCCTCGGCGTTGTTGTTCACGTGCAGCGAGAACCCCTGGCAGATGAGCAGCCACAGGGCCTCGGGCGAGAGCTCGACGGGACGGTGGTCGGCATAGGCGCGATACATAGTGTAGAAGAACGGGTGGTTCGACTCCACCAGTGGCCGGGTCTGTCGCGTGTGGGCGATGATGGGGCCATAATTGTTTGTGAGTTCGTTGAGGAGATTGCGCAGTACCTTGTTGTAGGGCACTGTGGCTATAGGCCCTTTGGGTGGCGTGAGCGTCTCCACGTCGATGACGAGGGTTTGTTTCTCGACCGGCTTGCTGTCGGCCACGGCAATGTCGATGCTGTCTGCCACGCTGTCGCGTTGTGCTGTCTGGCCATTGCAGGCGGCCAGCATCAGCAGGCTTGCCAAAAGGATGATGGTCTGTCCCATATTTTGTTTCAGCTGGGCTTTATTTATTCATTTATTTTGCAAATTTACGAATTATATGCAACATGGCAAAATTTATTTTTGTTTTTTTATTTTTTGAGGGAGAAGGGTGCCAGTTTGGGGCTGGCACCCTTGGGGGAGGTGAGGGTTTTCTGAAGGGATTACTGTTTGGTGAGTGGGTAGGTGGCACCGTTCATCTTTAATGTCAACGTATTGCCGTTGATGGAGAATGTGGCACTAGCAGGCTCATGCGTATCTGGGTTCTCTAACGCCATTGTTCCATTTCCCGAAGAATAAGTGTACGTCCCTTGGTAATGATTGGCCGAGTAGTCAAGTTTGTGCATGGTGACATAAGCCTGATTACCCATTTGCGAAAATCGGATTATTACATTATTAAAGCCATTTATGGCTTCCGAACCGGTCATATTACCCCATTCCCAGTGTGTTTGGGAAATTGATTCGGGGTAGTTGGCGGAACTGCTGCCGCCACCGCCGGAGGGGTTGTCGTCGGTGTTGTCCTTGTTGCAGGACGAAAATGTGAACATTGTGGCTGCCACAAAGAGCAGCATGGTCAGTTTTTTGATGTTTTGGTACATGTTGTAAAGGTTTTTTGTTAAACAATAATTTATGGTGCGTATTTCGCACCCCTTTACAACTATTATAACAGGGTTTTTCCAAAAAGTCTACATGGGGGATGTAATTTTATGAATTTTTAACATTCGTCATCTTCCCCACGAGTCGCGGTCGAGCGAGCGGTAGGTGATGGCCTCACGCAGGTGGTCGGGGCTGATGGTGGGGGAGGCTTCGAGGTCGGCGATGGTGCGGCTGACGCGCAGGATGCGGTCGTAGGCGCGGGCCGAGAGGCCGAGGCGGTTCATGGCCATCTCCATGATTTGGCGGCATTCGTCGGTGAGCTGGCAATGCTCGCGCGTGAGCTTGCTGCCCATCTGGGCGTTGCAATGCACGCCGGGGTGGCCCATGAAGCGGGCGGTCTGTATGGCCCGCGCGGCCACCACGCGTTCGCGGATGGCGGCGCTGCTCTCGGCGCGCCCCTCCTGGTTCAGCTGGCTCACCGGTACGGGGGTGACCTCGATGTGAATGTCGATGCGGTCCATCAGCGGGCCGCTGACCTTG
>DGTB01000155.1 GCA_002394185.1 Bacteroidales bacterium UBA4347
CAATATAAGATATGCCGTATCGGGGGCGAATCGGGTAGGGTTCGGATGGGTGGCAAGGACGGAGGTGCGGAAACGGGGATTTAAGGGATTTTAACAAAATTATGTTATAAAATGTGAAAAAGAATGTGTATCTTTGCAACACAAATAAAAAAAGCCAATAGTACATTAACTATTGACGTACAATAATATATAGCAATGATAGGAGTGATTGGAAGTGGCTCGTGGGCCACTGCAATTGTTAAAATACTGCTTGAACAGGCAGACCGGAGGGTGAACTGGTGGGTGAGAAACGACAAAGTACGCGACGGCTTGCAACTCGATGGTCACAATCCCGTGCACCTGCCGGATGTGGCACTCGACACCAGCCGCCTGGACATCAGCGCCGACCTGGCCGAGGTGGTGGAAAAGAGCGAATATCTCTTCCTTGTAACACCGTCGGCCTTCATAGCCAACGTGCTGGAGCAGCTGCCGCGGTCGGCCTACAAAGGGAAGAAATTCATTTCGGCCATCAAGGGCATCATCCCCGAGCGGAGGGTGTCGGTGTCGGTCTTTCTGGAGACGACACTGAAAATCAAGCGCAACGACATATGCGTCATCAGCGGACCGACCCACGCCGAGGAGGCTGGGCACGGCAAGCCGACGTTCCTCACCATGGCGTCGAACAGCCCCTCATTGGCCATCGAGGTGGAGCAGATGATGCGCTGCCCCTACCTGCACACCACCCACTCGACGGACATCCTGGCCGTGGAGCGCGTGGGACTGCTGAAGAACGTCTACGCCATCTGCGCCGGCATGTGCCAGGGGCTCGGCTACGGCGACAACCTCAACGCCGTGATGGTCAGCGCCGCCATGCGCGAGCTGAGCCAGCTCATCAAGGTCTTCCCATCGGTGAACCGCAATATTGCCGACAACTGCTACCTGGGCGACCTGATGGTGACCTGCTGGTCTAAGCACAGCCGCAACCGCCGGCTGGGCGAGGAGATTGCCCGCGGCGGCGAGCTGGACGCCATCTTCGAGAAGATGGGCACCGTGGCCGAAGGCTACTACTCCGCCAAGAACTTCCACGAACTGGGCATGCTGATAGGCCGGTGCGACGAGATGCCCATTGTCGAGGCCGTCTACCGCGTGCTCTACGAAGGTTCCGACCCCAAAACGGAAATCGACGACTTGATAGAGAACGTCTTTTAACCACCAATTACAGATATAACGAAAGGCATGGAAGCCAACACTTTCGACGACATACGACCCTACAACGACGCTGAGCTGCGCGAGGCGCTGACGCACATCATGCAGTGGGAGCTCATTCCCCAGATACTGAAATTCATCTATCCGCAGACCCCCGTGGAAGAATCCATGCTGCGCTTGCGCAACGTGCAGACCGTCAAAGAGCTGCAGACGACGTTCATGTATGACGCCATCTGCCAGATTGTGAAGAACACCTCGCAGGGCTTCTCCTGCTCCGGATTCGATTATATACGCAAGCAGAAACCCTGCCTCTACATATCCAACCACCGCGACATCACCCTCGACGCCTTCCTGCTCCAGATGGAGCTTATACGCCGCAAATACGAGACCTCATACATCGTCTTTGGCAACAACCTGATGGAGACCCCCTTGCTGCGCGACCTCTTCCTGAGCAACAAGCTGATCCAGATGGAGCGCGGCGGAGGCAACCCCCGGGCGTTCTACCGTAGCCTGCAGCACCTGTCGCAGTATCTGCACAGCCTGATTGTGGAGCAACACGAGTCGGTGTGGATAGCGCAGAAGAACGGACGCAGCAAGGACGGCGTGGACTCCACGGCGCCGGCCATCATCAAGATGCTGACCCTCGGCAGCGACGGTCCCGCGGCCGAAACCCTGGCCGAGCTGAACATCATCCCCGTGGCGGTGTCGTACGAATGGGACCCCTGCGACCTGCTGAAGGCCCACGAGCTCTACCAGCGCGCCCATGGCGGCTACCACAAGGTGGAGGGCGAGGACACCAACAGCGTCACCACAGGCATCATCGGCCCCAAAGGGCACATACACCTGTCCATAGGCAAGCCGCTGAGCAGCGCCGAGATAAACACCGACGGCGACCTGGCGGACCATATAGCGGCCGTGCTCGACCAGCGCATACAGAAGCTCTACAAGCTGATGCCGACCAACTATCTGGCCTACGACCTGCTGACGGGTGCCAACCAGCACCGCCAGCACTATTCGGCCGAAGTGAAGAACCAGTTCCTGCAACGCATGAACCAGTTGCCAGAGGGCGAATGCCAACGGATATTCATGGAGATGTACGCCAATCCCGTGTTTTCGGCACGGAAATAAATCATTTATTCATAGAAACGGGGCTCGAAATTGAGCAGATAGACCCTGTCGGTGGCTCGCGTGAAAGCGGTGTAGAGCCAGCGTAGGTATTCGCGGTCAAGGAGCATGTCGGGGGGCAGAAAGCCTTGGTCGATAATGACGGTGCGCCATTGTCCACCTTGGGTCTTGTGGCAGGTGAGGGCATAGGCGAACTTGACCTGGAGGGCGTTGTAATAGGGGTTGGCACGAAGCTCGCGCATGCGCTCGGCCTTGGTGGGAAGGTCGGCATAGTCTTCCATAACGTTGTTGAAGAGCAGGTTGGACTCGTCGACAGTAAGCGAGGGCGACTCGGAATAGAGCGTCGAGAGGAGGAGCTTGCAGTCGCGGGGTTCCTCGTCGGGATAGTCGACAAAGCGCACAGTGGCATCGGCAAAACGAAAGCCATAGAGTTCCTGCACGTTGCGCACGCTAAGCACTTCGACGATGTCGCCGTTGGCGATGAAGCCGATGGAGCTCTCCTCGTCGAGCCAGTAGTAGTTGTTTTTCACCACCATGAGGTAGTCGCCGGCGTTGACCTCCTCCTCACGGAAGAGGACCGTGTTGCGCACGCCCTGGTTGAAGAGGTTGGCGCGCTTGTTGGAGCGACAGATGACGACGACCTGGTCGAGAGCGAAGTCGCCGTATTCGCGATAGAGGGTCTCCATGAGGTCTTCGCCCGCCAGGCGGATGACGTCGACGCCATTGGGGCTGAACAGCGGCAGCGAGGCCTCGTCGCCGCCCACAAGAGCGGTGATTTGCGAACGCAGGGCCGTAGCCCCGGCAAGGATGCCGGAGAGCTGTTTCTGGCGCACCACCTCGGTGAGCTCGGCGGAGATAATGTTGAGAGAGAAGGCGGCAGCAAGATAGCGTTCGTCGAGAGCAGGGCTCTCGCTCTGCCCCACAGGAGGCAACTGGGCGCTGTCGCCGATGAGCATGAGGCGACAATGGTTACCATCGTAGACATAGTCTATCAAATCTTCCAGGAGGCTCTGCCGTGTGGAGGTGGGTTCGAGGCCTATCATGGAAGCCTCGTCGACAATGAAAAGGGTGTAGGAATGCTTGTTGATTCCCCTGACGGTACGCACGGCGCCGGAGGCGTCAGTGACGGTCATATAGATCTTCTTGTGGATGGTAAAGGCAGGACGGTCGGAATAGGAGGAGATGACCTTGGCGGCACGTCCTGTGGGTGCCAGCAGCAGGGAGCTGACACGGAGGGCCGGAAGGGTCTGTATGAGGGCAGAGATGAGCGAGGTCTTGCCCGTACCGGCATATCCCCTTAAGAGGAAGGCCGAGCGAGGGTCGCCATCGTACAGGAAACGTGCCATAGCAGCACAAGCATCCCACTGTCCGCCCGTGGGATGGTGCGGAAAGTGGGATAGTATAAGTTTTTGAACAACCGGCTCGAAGCCTGAGGTAGCCACGACTTACTGCTGGTCGGCCTCGGGGGCGGGCGTAGCGGCAACGGGCATAGTGGCCGTGGCGGCAGGGGCCTGCTGAACGGGGCTATAGTCGGCAACCTTCACCTCGGACTGGAGGGGGTCAGCGGTCTGTCCACGATGGATGCTGACGGTTGCCACAAGACTGAGAACCACAAGAATACCGGCGAGCCACCAAGTGGCTTTCTCGAGGAAATCGGCGGTCTGGCGCACACCCATCACCTGGGTGGGAGCGGAGAAGTTGGCAGCGAGTCCGCCACCTTTGGAGTTCTGCACGAGCACAACCAATGCAAGCAAAACGCAAACAATGATAATCAGGATTACGATGATGTTATACAGCATAGTTTTTAATAAATTTATTTACTATTTAATATTGTTGTCAGTCTTTGAATTCGGGGTGCAAAAATACTACTTTTTTCGGGATTATTGGCCAATAAATTCTTATAAATTGCCAAAGCCTTGTCGTAACGTCCTTGTTTTTCAAGTATAACAGCCAGAGTTTCAGTACCCAAGGAGACATCCGGCACTAAACTTTTTTTGTCGTTGATATCGTGCATGCGAGTCGAATCAGGGTTCTCATTTTCCTCCTTCGAGGGGTCGACCTGGAGAAAATTGGACAAGATGACACTCTTGGGAGCGGTCTTGAAGGAGACCTCCTGAATGTTGTTAATCTCACTGAGAATATCGAAGGAGGGATCGTCCACCACCGGAGCGGGACCGGAAGAAGCACTTGCAAGCAGGGAATCAAGGACGGCAGGATTGCATACCGACAAGGCCACGGCGCGACGCTCCTCGGCGGTGTCAAAACCAAAGGCGCGGTCGGCCAGCAGAGTCAGCGTACTCACCACCGACGAATAGGGATACTTGGCCAATTGAGCCTTAAGCCACCCACGGCCTTGCGAGGTGAAACGGCTCGGGTTCGATGTCATTTCGATAAACTGATTCTTGTCCATATCCGGCTGCTGCTTTTTTTTGTTAATCCAACTGTTCAAAATTTGTTCCATTTAACATCTTTTTACTCTGAAAAATGGATTTGCAAATGTACAAATATTTTTTCAAACAGAAAAAAAAGAATTTATTTTTCACATATTTACAATTGACAAACAACACTTTACACACAAAAAAGATTTTACGGAAATAATTTTTTATCAACAATTCAAAAAAATTGTGTACTTTTGCAAACTCAATTTCAAAAAATCGCGAAGGGAAAAGAGCGTATTTTTGAATGAGAATTTTGACGAAAAAAGAAACAAAAAATATTGCAGAAAAATGAAAAGAACATTCCAACCGTCCCTGAGAAAGAGAGCAAACAAGCACGGTTTCCGCAAGAGAATGTCTACCGCCAACGGTAGAAAAGTGCTGGCCGCACGTCGTAGAAAAGGCAGAAAGAGACTGACCGTTTCCGACGAACGATAAGCAAGACCTCCATACATCATGGAGACTTGTACGGCGTTGCAAAGAGAAAAGAAGTATTAGAGGATACTTCTTTTTTTGTTTTATAAGACAAAAAACCAACACTATGGGAAGAAGAAACAGAGAGTTGCCATTGCTGGAACAGGTGACCATTACCGACGCTGGCGCAGAAGGCATGGCCGTGGCCAAAGTTGACGGGCTGGTGGTGTTCGTGCCATTCGTGGTACCTGGCGATATCGTTGACATACAGCTATACAAGAAGAAAAAGAACTATGCTGAAGGCCGGGCCGTGAAGTTTCACAAGCGCTCCGACCTCCGCGTCGATCCGCGCTGTCCCCACTTTGGGGTGTGCGGCGGATGCAAATGGCAAACTCTCCGCTACGAATCCCAGCTCGAAGCCAAACAGCGCCAGGTGCGCGACAACCTGGAGCGTCTCGGCAACGTCGACTGCTCCGGCATGCGACAAATCTGCGGTTCGGAGAGTATCTACTACTATCGCAACAAACTGGAATTCACCTTTTCCACCAAAGCATGGAGAACCCAGGAAGAGCTTGCTGCCGGCGATGCTCACCAACCCTCCCCCGGCGCCCTCGGTTTTCACATCCCACAGCTCTTCGACAAAGTGCTCAACATTGAGCATTGCGCCCTGCAGCAGGATCCAAGCAACGATATACGCCTCGCTGTACGCAATTATGCAGAAGCCCATGGGCTTGAATACTATGACATTCGCAACCACACGGGCTTTTTGCGCAACCTCGTCATCCGCAACACTTCCACCGGTCAATGGATGGTTATCGTCGTGGTGGCCGACGACGATCCAAAACGACTCTTCCCCCTGCTCGACATGCTCGCCGAGCGCTTCCCACAAATCACCTCGTTGCAATACATCATCAACACCAAACTCAACGACTCCTATGGCGACCAGACTGTCGTCACCTACCGAGGCCTCGACCACATCGAGGAACACATGCAAGGATACCAAGGCAGCCGCGAGCTGAAATTCATCATCAACCCCAAATCCTTCTACCAGACCAACTCCGCCCAAGCCCAGAAACTCTACAGCTTTGTGGCCGAACTGGCCGAACTTAAGCCCGACGACACCCTCTACGACCTCTACACAGGCACCGGCACCATAGCCCTTTTCCTGGCCGACAAATGCCGCCGTGTCGTGGGCATCGAGTACGTCGAAGAAGCCATTGCCGATGCCAAGAACAATGCTCGCATCAACGGCTATGAAAACACACGCTTTTACGCCGGCGACATGGCACAAGTGCTCACCGAAGACTTCATTGCCGCCAACGGACGACCCGACGTCGTTGTCACCGATCCGCCACGCGCAGGCATGCACGAGAAGGTCGTCGCACAACTCCTTGCCACGGCGCCACGCAAGATAGTCTACGTCAGCTGCAACCCCGCCACCCAGGCTCGCGACCTCCAGCTCCTTGCTGATCGCTATGAGGTACGCCGCATCCAACCCGTCGACATGTTCCCCCACACCCAGCACGTCGAAAACATCGCCGAGTTGGTGTTAAAAACTTAAAAAAATACAGTTTTTTCAACAAAAATCTGTTCATTCCGAAAAAAAGTGTTATCTTTGCATGTTGTTCTTGACGGCGAAGAAAACAACTCCGTCTGTGCAACAAACTAAACAACAAACGATTGAATAAAATTAATAAAGAATAATAATAAATAAAAATACACACTAACAAGATGAAAAAAGTATTATTGAGTCTGTTATTGGCTATTGCATGCATGCCTATGGCTATCGGCCAGAACAAAGCCGGCAATTTGGTAACTATTGACACAACCGTCTGCAGCAGTTTCACCTGGATGGACAATGTCACCTACACCCACGACACCGTGGTTCTCTACTCCCCTGCTGGAGACAGCAACACCTACGTGCTCAACCTCACCATGAGCACTCCCGTCTACGATACCAATGCAGCTATCCAGCTCAGCGGCATCTGCAACGTCAAGTGGGGTAGAAGTGCCAACGACACCGCTATCTTCACCACCTCCGGCACCTTCCTCGACACGCTCTCCACCGTCGACGGTTGCGACAGCATCGTCAAACTCCAGGTGACCCTCACCGGTGCAAGTTATGACACCATCGAGGCCGTCGCTTGCGACAAATACGTCTACGACGCTGTCGAATACACCACCAGCGGCACCTTCGACGTGACCAAGACCGTGGATGGCTGCGAAAGCAACACCCACCTCGTCCTCACCATCGTGCCTTCCCTCACAGACACCGCCGACGTCGTCGTCCGTGAAATTGTTGGCGGATGCAACATCACCTGGAACGACTCCACCTACACCTTCGGCGACACCAACCGCGTCATCTACGCCATGGGCACCACCACCGTTGGCGCTTGCGACAGCCTCATGGCCATCCGCATCACCAGTTTCTCCGGCACCCAGTACGACACCATCAAGGTTGAAAACTGCGGCCGCTACCAGTGGAATGTCACCAACCAGTACTACTACAACGACACCATCGTCTCCGTCACCGACACGACCGACGCAACCTGCACCCGCGTGCAGACCCTCAGCCTCAACATCGTGCCCAACTTCAGAGAAACCAACGTTACAAGCTGCGAAACCTACACCTTCTACTTCGACAACCGTGCTGGCCAGGGTATGGCCCAAGACCACGCCACCTTCACCGAAAGCGGCGTCTATGTCACTGATGAGAATGGCGACACCCTCTACTCCACCCACCGTACCTCCAAGTGCGTCACCTACCATACCCTCAACCTCACCATCCTCACTCCCGCACAGCGTATCAACAACACTACTGTCTACGACACCGTCTGCGACAAATACTCCATTACCTTCGGTAGCAACACCAACACCTTCGAATTCACCGAGAGCGTCGACACCACCCTCATCTACTCCCGTCGCACCGCACTCAACTGCTACGACACCACCATCCACCTCAACATCGTCGTCAACCACCGCTCCTTCGTTGAATACAACGAGACCGTTTGCGACAGCTACTTCTGGCCCTTCACCAACGAGACCTACTACACCTCCACCGTCAAGAACTACACCCTCCCCGATGTCAAGAATGCCGTCAACTGCGACTCCGTCGGTCAGTTGAACCTCACCGTCCACAACACCCCCGCAGTCACCATCGAAGGCAACTGGCACCTCCACCCCGATGTCTCCAACACCGCCGTCCTCACCATTGTCAGCGACCCCACCGAGAACAACACCTACAAGTGGTTCAAGAACAATGAGCCCACTCCCTTCAGCACCGCCGACTCCGTCTCCGTCACCGTCAACGCCAACACTGACATCCGCCTCGAGACCACCGGCCACTTTGCCGACAACCACGTCTGCGTTGCCAACAACTGGATCACCATCTCCTACAACCTCGGCATCGACGATGTCGACGGCCTCAACGTCAACCTCTACCCCAACCCCACCAGCCGTTTCCTCAATGTTGAGAGCGCCGAGGGCATCAGCGAGGTCGTTGTCTACAACGCCATCGGCCAGCAGGTCATCCGCCGCGATGTCAACGCCAGCGCCACCCAGCTCGACCTTGGCAACCTCGCCATCGGCAACTACACCCTCCAGATCCGCTCCGCCAACGGCGAGCAGACCTCCCGCAAATTCATTGTCAACAAATAATGAATACATATCTTAAAGACAAAAGCGTTCGGCACCCCCGTGCCGGACGCTTTTTGGTAACCCTCTCGGCCGTCGCCCTTCTCCTGGGCGCCTGCCATCGGCAAGAGCCCGTTCGCCTCGCTGGCGAGGCCCAGGGCACCTACTACAGCATCCAGTACTTCGACCCCGAGCAGCGCAACCTCCAGCCGCAGATCGACTCCCTCCTCCAGGCCTTCGACCGCTCGGCATCCCTCTGGGTCGATTCCTCCCTGCTGCGCCGCATCAACGACGGCCAGACCGATACGCTCGACGACATCCTCTCGTTCCTCCTGCAGAACTCCCTGCGCATCATGGACTACACCGACAGTGCCTTCGATATCCGTGTGGGCCGCCTTGTCCAGACCTGGGGCTTCAGCTTCAAGCAACGCAGCGAACCCGACAGCACCACCCTCGCCGCTCTCCTCCGTGCCGCCCACAGCCCCGTAGGCTACGCCAACGGGCGCTTCTTCCGTCATAATCCCGACACCGAACTCGACTTCAACGCCATCGCCCAAGGCTACGCCTCCGACCTCGTGGCACGCCTCCTTGACGGCTACGGCATCGACAGCTACCTCGTCGACATCGGCGGCGAGGTCATCTCCCGCGGCCTCAAACCCGACGGCAAACCCTGGCGTGTAGGCATCGAACGCCCCGCCGAGGACCGCTACAGCGAGCCCGTCGTCCAGACCGCCATCACCCTCACCGACGCCTCCGTCGTCACCTCCGGCAGCTACCGCAAATACTACGAGAAAGGCGGCGTCCGCTACTCCCACACCATCGACCCCGCCACCGGCCGCCCCGTGCAACACTCGCTCCTCAGCGTCTCCGTGGTCGAGGACCAATGCTGGCTGGCCGACGCCATGTGCACCGCCTACATGGTCATGGGCCTCGACAGCGCCCAGCGCTTCATCGCCGCCCACCCCGACGGCCCCGGCACCGCAGCCGTATACTTCATCTACGACTCCTGCGGCACCCTCAAAGAATATGGAACAAAAGAATTCATGAATTTAGTAGCAGAACAATGAAATCAATGACCGGCTATGCCAAGGTGCAGTCCACCTTCGGCGACAAAAAACTGAACATAGAAATCAAAACCCTCAACAGCAAGCAGCTCGACCTCATCGTCAAGGTCCCCGCCGCCTACCGCTCCCACGAGCTGGACATCCGCGCCATGCTCGGCGTCTTGGAGCGCGGCAAAGTGGAATGCATCCTCAGCGAGGAGAACACCGCCGTCAACAACGCCAGCTTCAACCGCGACCTCCTCGTGGCCCGCTACAACGCCCTGACCGACGTGGCCAACGACCTCCACGTGACCCATGCCGCCATCTTCGACACCGTGGCTGCCATGAGCGATATCTGGAACAGCGCCGGCACCGACGAAGTCGGCGACGAGGAGTGGCAGCAGACCGCCGCCGCCCTCCAGCGCGCCATCGACCTCTGCGACCAGTTCCGCGCCCACGAAGGCAGCGTCCTCGAGGTAGACTTCCACAAGCACGTCAACCTCATCGAGGAGAAGCTGCGCCAGATTCCCGCCCTCGAGGGCGAACGCATCGACACCGCCAAGGAGCGCATCAAGCAATACATGGCCAACGCCGCCATCAAAGAGGTCGACGACAACCGCTTCGAGCAGGAACTCATCTACTACCTCGAGAAACTCGACATCACCGAGGAGAAGGTGCGCCTGCAGAAACACATCGACTACTTCCGCCAGACCATGGCCACCGAGCCCTCCTGTGGCAAGAAACTGGGATTCGTAGCCCAGGAGATGGGACGCGAAATCAACACCACCGGCTCCAAAGCCAACCACGCCGGCATCCAGAAGCTTGTCGTAGAGATGAAGGACGAACTCGAGAAGATCAAGGAACAGTTGGGAAACGTCCTTTAAAAAAACAATACATAAAAAAAAGCCGCCCGTTTGGGCGGCTTTTTTTGTTTCCAACTGGAACAACCTTACTTCACGATGAGTTTCTCAATCTTGCTGAAGGTGTCGTTGGTGACGCGGACGAAGTAGGCACCGGCAGGCAAGCTGCTGACGTTGATGGTCGTCTCGGCCTCGGCATTGACGTTGGCGTTGTAGACAACGCGGCCGCTCATGTCGATGATGCTGCAGTTAACCATTCCGGAGACACCCTCGACGTGCAGTTTGACGGTGGAGGTGGCGGGGTTAGGAGCAAGCACGAGGATAGCCTCAGGAGCAACGGGGTCGATTCCGACGGAATAGCCAACCCACTCAACATCGGCAGTGATTTCGTAACCATTAGCGTTCTGAGCGATCTCAGAGAACTGCAACTGATAGTATTTGCGCTGCAGCAGAACATTGCCGCGGCTGTCGGTGACATTGTAGTCGCCTTCGTAGAGCCACCAGGGGTTGGTGGGCTGGAAATTGTCGCTACCATCGTAGACCTCAACGGGCTGGCCGTTCACCTTGATGCTACCATCAACGATGACGCTGTGGTCGCCCAGGGGGAGGATTTCGATGAGCTGGTCGGTTCCGACAGCAGCCATAACATTGTCCTGGCAGAGGTTATCGGTACCACGCATGACGGAGATACCCAGGGTGTCGCCGACATTGCTTTCGCAGTTAGCACCGATGGCAACGCGCTCCAGCTGGGGGGCGGGTCCAACGATGGGGCGAATCAGGGGGTAATTGTCGGCATACCAGCCATACAGCCAGTGGCTACCCTGCGAGTTTTGACCGTTGGCATCGTAAACCATGACGTCGTAGGGCATGAAGGGCATGTTCTGGTAGTAGTAGGGAGCGGTCTCGGGGTTGGAGGCGTAGCTGGTGTAGCCGCCATTGCCGTTGAGGTAGGAGTAAGACTGGGTGGCCACGTGGAATTCAACTTCCTCCAGAAGGCGATAGCCGAAGCGATAGGCCGTGTTGGGCTTCAGAGCGGGAGGATCGGGGAATCTGACGTTGATGGCGCTGTAAGCCTCGCCGGGCATGACATAGCCGGTATCGGGCAGAGCGGTAAGGGAAGAAGCGGGGATGTCGATGGGTTCGGTGGAAAGGCCAGTGGGAAGGTCGGAGAACGAGACAGACTCACCGTCCTCAGTGTAGACCTCTTCAGTCATGATGGGGAGGATAGCATCCTCGACAGCACCATTGTTGCCGTCGGTGGAAGGAATCATCTCGTATCCAAGAAGGACCCAAGGCTCGCCGTTCTGGTCGGTAGGAATCTCGCTACCGGAGATATAACGGACGTGGACCATGTAGTTACGCATGGCGCTGTGCGAATTGTTGTCGGTCTGGGTGATGTAGCCGGTGTTGGTGTAGGCCAGTTTGAAGGAGGTACCAGCGGCGATGACGCCGTTGTCGCGACCCCAACGGTAACCGTTAACATAGTTGTCATCGTCGAACTCCTCATAGCTGGAGACAGTGTAGAGGACGGAGTCGATCAGGGTGCTCAGGGTGCCGGCGTTGGCCTTGATGCGATAGACATTGGGGCCGGGAGTGCTGGTGTTGAGGCCGCGGCCCTGATAGTTGCCGCTGAGGGTCGTGGCGCCATAGTTGTCGTAGTTGGCCAGCCAGCTGTGGGTACCATAGTCGAAGGTATAGGCGGTATCCATGAAGCCACGCTCGTTGATGTACAATTTGTAGTTCTTGAAGATATCACCGGCAGTCAGGTTGAAGTTGTCGGAGGTGATAACATTGGTGAAGGAGCCGTTGAGAGGAGCGTTCTCGAGGGTCAGGGTGGCGTTGTTGATGTCGTTAATGTTGTTGTTGACACCATGGACACCGAAGGTCACGGGGATAGTCATGCCCTGAGGAATCATACCATAGAGGCCGTCGAAGGGAGCGACGGTGTTGAAAGTCCAGCTCGTGTGCTCGAGCATGTTGACGACGGCGACGTTGTCGAGGAACCAGCCGTAGCCATAGGCAGCATATTTCTGTGCGGAAGCACGGACACGCAGCTTGATGGAGGCGACGTCCTTGAGGTTGTGGGGCATGACGTAGCGAACCTTGGAGGGACCCCACTCGTTGACGGCGCAGTCGATACCGTTGACGTTGATTTCGCGGGCATACCAAGTGTTGCCAATCTGGTAGTCAATGAAGCATTTATCGTAGAAGCTACGGTAGGCCTGGTTGACGGCGACCATCACGAGGTGGCCGGTTGCACCGGTACGGTCGACAGTGGGCAGCTGGATGTAAGCGTTGACGTCTCCAACGCCATTATCATCCTGGAAATAGTCGTAAGCAATGCAGACGAAACCGTCGTTCGGCTTGTTGAGGAGGGTGTCGGTCTGGTTGCTCACACCGATACGGTTCAGAATAGCGCGATAGAAGTTGTTGCCGCCAAGATACTGGTGGACACCGTTGGTGTAGTCGTTGGTGAAGTTGTTGATGAAAGCAGTGGTGTCACTGTAGCGACGCCACTGGGCCCAAGGATTGGCATTGGGGTTGACAGTGTGGGCACCGGAGCCGGTGGCGAGGGTGCTGTCCACGCCATCTACCATGATGTGGGCGCCGTTGGTGAGGGTGCCGGTGGTCATCTGACCCCACTGTGCTTCGGAGAAGGTGAAGACCTCCAGCGTGTCGTAGCGAGCGTCCTTGGCGAAGATGGAAGCCTTGTAGTCGATGTCCTGCATGGGCTTCGCTTCGCTCAGGTTGACTTTCATCTCACGGCTACGAGGCATGTCGTGGCGCGAGATCGAGGTCTGGGCAAATGCCATGGTGGTGCACATTGCCAAACCGAGAACCATTAATGCTTTTTTCATTTTGTTTGAATTTTGATGATTAATAAATTATTTTCCGTTTTTTCGTTTATCTATTTCTCTATCAGTTTATTCAATTAGTTTTTAACACTTTTCCGCACTATATTTCACGATGCAAATATAGGCATTTTTTTTTACACTGCAATTTTTTTTTTCTTTTTTATGATTCTTTAACGGCCATCCGACCCACTCCCGAAAGGTCCCCGGAACGGCAGTTCTTATATTGTTTACATATTGT